>NZ_JBEBMB010000023.1:0-7645 GCF_040081915.1 Xenorhabdus sp. SGI240 | reverse complement strand
ACTTCTGAATCGCATACCTTGTTGTAAATGCGTTAAATTGTCATCTACACAACAAAACACCCAAATGATAAAATCTTGCTGTGACATAGCCTTTGTTCCTTTATTTCTCTCAGTTTGGCGACTTAAAGTTATAAAGGAGCGGCTATGTCATTTCAACTCACCACGAAAGTCGAGCATCGCGTTATCAATAACTATCGAGTTATAGTTAGAAATTATTTAAATACCTCAATAAGGGCATCTTGCCCTTTAATTCCCCACCGAATAAGCATTACTTCTGCAAGACATACCAAATTTTGTCATAATACCCACTATTCCAGAGTTAAAAATAGAATCCTGAAGCTAAGAACTGAAAATCAGATGCCTAATCAAAATGATCAAAATATGCTAAGTGGGCGCTTTCGTGGCTACTATCCCGTTGTCATTGATGTCGAAACCGCTGGTTTTAATGCGCGTACAGACGCTTTACTTGAAATTGCTGCAATTACTTTAAAAATGGATGAAGAGGGGTGGCTAACACCTGCCAATACACTGCATTTTCATATCGAGCCTTTTGAAGGGGCTAATCTTGATCCTGCCGCTCTCGCTTTCACTGGCATTGATCCTACAAACCCCTTGCGAGGAGCTGTCAGTGAATACACTGCCTTGCACGCAATTTTTAAAATGATCCGCAAAGGCATGAAAGACACGAATTGTAACCGTGCAATTATGGTCGCCCATAATGCCAATTTTGATCACAGTTTTGTCATGGCTGCGGCTGAACGTGCGGGTTTGAAACGCAATCCATTCCATCCGTTCGCTACTTTTGATACCGCTGCACTCAGTGGCCTGGTTCTTGGTCAGACAATTCTTGCCAAAGCTTGTATCACAGCGGAAATTCCGTTTGATAGCAATCAGGCCCATAGCGCTCTTTATGATACTGATCGAACTGCCCTGCTTTTTTGTGAACTGGTTAATCGCTGGAAACGGCTAGGTGGTTGGCCGCTACCATCTGCTGATACAGCCAACTGCGGATCCTAAAAAAGCAAGCCCCATACCGATTACAGTATGGGGTTATGAATAGTCACCATCATTCAGATGAATGACTGACCTTATTCCTGCTCACGATATTTATCAGCTGTTTCTTTGATCAGTGTTTGTAGTTCACCACGTTGATACATTTCAACAAGGATGTCACAACCTCCCACCAACTCACCATCAACCCAAAGCTGAGGAAAAGTCGGCCAATTTGCATATTTAGGCAATTGAGCACGGATATCTGGGTTTTGCAGAATATCCACATATGCAAAACGTTCACCACAAGCTGATATAGCTTGAACTGCCTGAGCAGAGAAGCCACAGCTTGGTAGTTTCGGGGAGCCTTTCATGTACAGCAGAATTGGGTTTTCTCTGATCTGACGTTCGATTTTTTCAATGACCGAATCAGCCGTTGTATCAGTAACCGTGTTAGTATTCGTATTCATGTTCGTCATATTTATATTTGCTTCCTTAAAAACTGCAAGCGCTATTTATCAGCATAAGATAAAGATTGATTCAGAATACCACTTTCTGCGCTAATTTTTCTACCGTGAACTTTATATAGCAAATTTTTGCCATGATTTGCAGCAATTGATCATCAGTTATTGTCATTCCAACTGACTGTATCTAATCCATGTTAAGTTCAGTTCTGCACCAGTTCGCAGCTTAATAACATCTTTTTCCCTGTTATTTAGCAGAAAAGTTGTTAAGATAATTATCAAAATAGTAACACGATAATAAGCTTAAATTTGCCCTGCCCATGGTTAGTGTCTAAGCCATGGTTTGCGGAGCCAAAAACCCGATATTAAAAAGGAGCATGCAATGTCTTTTGAATTACCAGCATTACCTTATGCCAAAGATGCCCTGGAACCACACATTTCTGCAGAAACTCTGGAATATCACTACGGCAAACATCACAACGCTTATGTTGTAAACCTGAATAATCTGATTAAAGAGACTGAATTTGCCGGAAAATCGCTGGAAGAAATTATCAAAACCTCTGAAGCTGGCATTTTCAATAACGCAGCACAAGTTTGGAACCATACTTTCTACTGGCATAGCCTGTCACCAAATGGTGGTGGCGAACCCACTGGAAAAGTTGCAGATGCTATCAACAATGCCTTCGGTTCTTTTGCTGAATTCAAACAGCAGTTCACCGACTCAGCCCTGAAAAACTTTGGTTCAGGCTGGACTTGGTTAGTCAAGAAAGTTGATGGCACTCTGGCTATTGTTAACACGTCTAATGCAGCAACCCCACTGACTGGCGAAGATAAACCAGTACTGACTGTTGATGTTTGGGAGCACGCATATTACATCGATTACCGCAATGCACGCCCCCAATATTTGGAGCACTTCTGGGCTCTGATCAACTGGAAATTTGTTGAGGAAAACCTGGCTTAATAAGATTCATTCTCATACTAACCTGAAATAATAAGGGCGGGTTTTCCTTTATTCGCGGAATTCCGCATGCTGGAGAACCCGCCCTTAAAGTAAGTGGGACTACACATTCTTCGTTTAGATCTTGATCAGATCAGACAGAGGCTTGCCAGAAAAACAATCATGATTAATGCACTACAGGCAGCCAACAATCCCAGCTTCAGATCTGTATCCATAGAACATCCTCAATGTGAAAATTAAGACACCTCAACATCCTAAATTTTAAGCAGTTATTTTCCATATATCAAAAAACCATACCGCGATATTTAATCCATACTCTTTATAGCATCGATTATTGCTTTCACTTTTGAGCTAGATCAGACAAAATTCAAGGTTTACCGCTAAATTATTGCCAACCATCACCCTGTATATAAATACATTGGCAAACGATTAACAAATAGCTATACCCGACAAGAAAGATAAAGGGTATATAAATTAGACCAGAAGGTCAGGAGTCCTTTTTTCATGGCAACGATTAAAGATGTGGCTAAACGCGCTGGTGTTTCGACCACAACCGTATCCCATGTTATCAATAAAACCCGTTTCGTCGCCGAAGATACCAAGGCCGCAGTTTGGGCCGCTATTAAAGAATTGAACTATTCTCCCAGTGCCGTTGCCCGCAGCTTGAAAGTTAACCACACCAAATCCATTGGATTGCTGGCAACATCAAGTGAAGCACCATACTTTGCTGAGATCATAGAATCGGTTGAAAATAGCTGTTATAGCAAAGGTTATACACTGATTTTATGTAATTCTCATAACAACCTTGATAAACAGAAAGCTTATCTCGCTATGCTGGCGCAAAAACGGGTAGATGGTTTGCTGGTAATGTGTTCAGAATACCCAGAGCAACTTTTGAGTATGTTGGAAGGCTATCGTAATATTCCTATGGTGGTCATGGACTGGGGAGAATCCAGAGGTGATTTTACCGATGCAATTATTGATAATGCCTTTCATGGTGGTTACCTGGCGGGCCGTTATCTCATTGAACGTGGTCATCGTGATATTGCATCTATTCCGGGACCGTTGGCAAGAAATACCGGTGGGGGGCGCCACCAAGGTTTCCTCAAAGCACTAAAAGAAGCCAATATCGCTATTCGGGATGAATGGTTTGTACAAGGTGATTTTGAACCTGAGTCCGGTTATCAAGCTATGTACAAGATCTTGAATCAAAAACATCGTCCAACTGCTGTTTTTTGTGGTGGAGATGTCATGGCTATGGGAGCGATTTGTGCAGCCGATGAGCTGGGATTGCGCGTTCCACAAGACATTTCAATCATCGGTTATGATAATATTCGCAATGCCCGCTATTTTACGCCAGCATTAACAACCATCCACCAACCCAAAGAGCGTTTAGGGCAAATGGCCTTTTCAATGTTACTGGACAGGATCGTCAATAAACGTGAGGATGCACAAACTATCGAAGTCCACCCACGCCTTGTTGAACGGCGTTCTGTTGCAGATGGACCTTTTATTGATTATCGCCGCTGACCGTTAATTTTCTTGCAGCCATTCGGCATTAAGCGTTTCGCTATCCCCCAGATAATCTAGTAACCAGCTTAATGCCGGTGAATGGCTTTTTTGCGACCATGTCAAGCAGCATGGACTGTCAGGCAATGGTTGCTCAAGTTCAAGTGTAATCAGCTTGCCTTTACGGATCAGCGGTAGAGCACGGTGTTTGGGCACCATGCCTACACACAATCCATCCATTAAGCAACTTAATCCAACATCCCAATCGGGAACAATCAGTCTCCGTTGATTATCCAAAGCCCATGTATCACGTTTAGGTAAGCTACGTGCAGTATCTTCAAGACATAAACTGGGATAAGGCCGCATTTGTTCATCATTCAATTTTCCCGATATTACTGCCAGTTCATGTTCAAGGCTGGCTACACACAGCCAAGGCATAAACCCCATATCCCTGAAGCTATACCGCTCGCCCACGGGGGAAGCACGTGTCGCTCCGATGGCGACATCCACTCGTTCATCCACCAAAGCATCCCATACGCCATTGAAAACTTCAGGATAGATAAATAACTCAATATCTGGAAAATGGCGATAAAAATCCAAAATTAGCCGACGCGTTCGCTCTGGTTTTACTACCTGATCAACCGCAATACTAAATTGCCCCCGCCAACCGTTGGCAACCTGTTGGCACTGGTGCCGAGTGTGATTCATTTTTTTGATAACAGAACGCGCTTCTTTGACAAAAATTGCCCCCGCTTCCGTTAAATCAACGTCACGGTGACGACGTTCAAACAGAGGTACTGCCAGCCATTCTTCAAGCTGTTTTACCGTATAGCTGATAGCAGAAGGCACACGATGAAGCTCTGATGCAGCTGCGCTGAAACTTCCTGTTCTGGCAACAGCATCAACGACTTCCAGAGAGTATTCAGACCACATATATCTTCCTTTCAATTTTTTTCACGGCATGGTGCAAATATTACCGTTTCACAAGTAAAAATCATGCTATATAAAATAAGCCAACTATTTTCTTATCCACTACAAAACTTAATTATTAACACAATGACAACAAATAAAAATGCCATTCCATTTATGTCTTATCTCGCAGGCTTAAGCATGTTAGGCTATTTGGCCATTGATATGTATCTACCCGCTTTTGACACAATGAAAGCAGAATTAGGTACATCCACTAATGCCATCAGTGCGAGCCTTAGCATTTTTCTTGCCGGATTTGCTTTTGCCCAGCTTTTATGGGGTCAATTGTCTGACCGTTTAGGCAGAAAACCTGTTCTTATTATCGGCCTATCCCTGTTTTCCATTAGTTGTTTAGGTATGCTTTGGATTACAGACCCGATCCAGTTACTAGCATTGAGATTTATGCAAGCGGTTGGTGTTTGTTCTGCTGCGGTGACCTGGCAGGCTTTAGTCGTCGACAGATATGATGCAGAACGTACCAAACGTGTTTTTGCCATGATCATGCCTTTGGTTGCTCTTTCCCCGGCTCTTGCGCCTTTGTTGGGTGCATGGTTATTGACGCATAATGGTTGGAGAATCATTTTCCTTGTTTTAATGATCGTAACGATATTGCTGTTAATACCAACATTTTTTCTGACCAACAAACGCACCAATATCGAAACCCACGCCAATAAAAAGGCAGTTTCTTTCTTTACATTATTAGCTTCCCCAGTTTTTAACGGAAATGTACTAATCTATGCATCTTGCAGTGCAGGTTTTTTTGCCTGGCTAACGGGTTCACCAACAATTTTGAAAGATATGGGTTATGATCCTACCGATATTGGCTTAAGTTATATTCCCCAAACTCTGGCATTTATGATTGGCGGGTATGGTTGCCGTATCTTACTGGAAAAAGTAAAAAGTGAAACAGTATTCCCATTTCTGCTGGTGGGCTATGCTGTAAGCATGATCATTATTTGTTTGATTTCCATATTAAGTGAACCTTCATTTATAGCCATTCTTATTCCTTTTTGTGTGATGGCGGCAATGAATGGTGCATCCTATCCAATTGCAGTAGCAAATGCTCTGTCTGTTTATCCACAGAATAGTGGTAAAGCGGCTGCATTACAAAATGCCCTGCAATTGGGCCTCTGTTTTGTTGCCAGTATGATCGTTTCTCTATTTATGGAATACCCTCTTTTATCGACGACGACAATCATGGCGCTTACGGTTGTTCCCATGGCTATCGGTTATTGGCTGCAAAAACAAGGTGTTGAAAAGAATCACCAAGCATAAATACAATAATTTCCCAAAAACATAATAGTTAAGAACATTATTATCTAAAGGTTACGCCATTATGTGACCTTTAGATGATTGTTTAAATACCATTTCACTCATATACTCATACAGATTCATTATTCTAGAAACTCGGAATTTGAGGTCTTTCAGAGCATTGACGCTCTATTTAATTTCAGGATGAATAGGCAATATGTGCTTTTCAATGCAATTTCTATATTATTTTCAAACAAACCTTCGAGGTTTTATATAATAAAAAACAGCTACAAAGTGACACCTCAAAATTCCATCACACAAATGTTGGAGAGTATATGAGTTCGTCTTTCGTTGAAGGTAAAAAAATAATCACTGATCCTTGGCATAGGATCGCCCATGAATTGCTTCAGGAAACTGATATTGATATCAATGGCAAGCGCCCTTTCGACATACGTATTAAAAATCCTGACTTCTATAAGCGCGTATTGAAAGAAGGCTCCTTGGGTCTGGGTGAGAGTTATATGGATGGCTGGTGGGAATGTGATCGCCTTGATATTTTCTTTTACAAAGTATTACGGGCAGGTTTAGAACATCGTATCCCTAAAAATGTCAAGGATATCTTCAAGATAATTATCTCTCGTATATTTAATTTACAATCTCCCAAACGTGCCTGGATTGTAGGTGAGGAACATTATAATTTAGGCAATGACCTATTTACTCGGATGCTTGATCCTCACATGCAATATTCTTGCGGTTATTGGAAAGATGCCAACACACTGGAAGAAGCACAATCCCATAAGCTGCGCCTGATTTGCGAAAAACTACAACTGTCTCCAGGTATGACTTTATTGGATATCGGTTGTGGATGGGGAGGTTTGGCCGCCTATGCGTCAAAAAACTACGGTGTATCTGTCACAGGGGTAACGATTTCAGCCGAGCAACAGAAATATGCACAGGAACACTGCAAGGATCTAAATGTAAAAATCATCCTTGAAGATTACCGAAACCTTAACCTTCAATTTGATCGCGTTGTATCTGTCGGCATGTTTGAGCACGTAGGCCCTAAAAATTATGACAATTATTTCAATATAGTGAAAAAGAACTTAACACCTGATGGTCTGTTCCTTCTCCATACCATCGGTTCCAATATTGATAAATTAGGTTCCGATGCATGGGTCAGCAAATATATTTTCCCCAACGGCTGCTTACCGTCAATTGCCAAAATTGCCAAAGCAACTACCGGAAAGTTTATCATGGAAGATTGGCACAATTTTGGGGCTGATTATGATCGGACATTGATGGCATGGTATGAGCGATTTATTGCCAGTTGGCATGAAATAGAGCATAACTATAGCCCACGCTTCAAACGGATGTTCAGTTATTACCTGAACGCCTGTGCAGGTGCATTTCGTGCAAGAGATATACAGTTATGGCAGATAGTATTCAGCTCGCGAGGCATCGAAAAAGGATTAAGAGTACCTAGATAACCCGAATTCTGGATAAG
>NZ_JBEBMB010000022.1:0-55021 GCF_040081915.1 Xenorhabdus sp. SGI240 | reverse complement strand
AAGTCGAGCATCGCGTTAAATTTATTAAATACTCGGATAGCTGTTCGGCCTTTTAAATAACCAAGTACCTGAGATACAGATAATTTCGGGGGTATTTTTACCAAAAGATGAACATGATCTATTTGAACATTCAATTCTACAATTTCTATACCGAGTTGCTCACAGGAAATCCGTATCTGTTTATAGACCTCCCTTCCAACATTATTTTTCAGTATTCTAAATCGATATTTGGGTGTCCAAACGATATGGTATTGGCAACACCAAACTACATGCGATGCTTTCTTAAATCTACTCATGGTTAAATCCGTCTCTGTTATGGGGATAACAGTTCGGATTTTCCCATGAGTAGCATTATTGGCAGAGCCAATTTGTTGCTGACCACCTCCACAGGAGGTGGTATTCAGTTATGACTAAACGCGCATACGTCAAAATATTTAAGTTCAAGGTCACCGTCTAAAGACGGTGGTTTTAACCTTTCATATGGAAAAATAAAAAAGCCCCTCGAAAATCAAAGGGCTTTTGCTAGCGGTTTCAGTTATAAAGTGGATGAGATGTGGATGATGTCATATAAATCCTTTTATAATCAATATGTAACATCTCTAAAATTCCCACAGTATGTGGACTCTTATTATAAATGGCAAATATTGTCAGGAAACGAATGTTGTTTGACCTGTTAAGCTATCTGTTTTTCCAATCGTTTTTCGATAGCATCCATCAACATGCCAGTAATGGCGATGTCCGGGAAAGCGGCTTCAATTTCACGTACACAGGTTGGGCTGGTTACGTTGATTTCAGTTAAGCGGTCACCAATGATATCCAGCCCAACGAAAATTAACCCTTTCTCTTTTAATACCGGAGCAACTGCACGGGCAATTGCCCAATCGCTTTCTGACAATGGGCGAGCTTCTCCACGACCACCTGCCGCCAGGTTACCACGGGTTTCTCCTTGAGCAGGGATACGGGCAAGGCAATAAGGCACAGGTTCACCATCAACAACCAGTACGCGTTTATCTCCATCTTTAATGGCAGGCAGAAAATTTTGGGCCATACAATAACAATTGCCATGTTCAGTCAGGGTTTCAATAATAACACCAACATTGGTGTCATCTTGTTTCAGACGGAAGATGGAAGCGCCTCCCATACCATCTAAAGGTTTAAAAATAACATCGCCATGTTTTTGGTGGAATTCGCGTAGTTTTTTGGCACTGCGGGTAACTAGCGTATCGGGTGTCCATTCTGGGAACCAGGCAGTAAACAATTTTTCGTTACAATCGCGCAGGCTTTGGGGCTTATTAACGATCAGGCGGCCTTTGGTTTCTGCTCTTTCCAGAATATAGGTCGCATAAATGTACTCAGTATCAAAAGGTGGATCTTTGCGCATCAAAATAACGTGCAAAGTATCGAGAGCGATTTCTTGCTCACTGCCAAACTGATACCACTGTTGTGGATTTTCTTCCACCGTGAGCAAACGTGTGCGGGCGCGAGCCTCTCCCTGATGCAGGTAGAGATCATGCATTTCCATATAATGGATTTCCCATCCGCGTTTTTGTGCTTCCAGCAGCATGGCAAAACTAGTGTCTTTCTTGATGTTGATGGATGAAATAGGATCCATCACAATACCGAGCTTAATCATTTTTTCTCCTTAACCCAGGTCACCAAAACGTACTTGCAATGCGGTAATTGCAGTGAGTGCTGTCGTTTCTGTCCTCAGGACTCGAGGCCCTAACAGGATATCAGTAAATTGATATTTTGCTGTCATTTCTATCTCTTCGGCAGACAATCCCCCTTCAGGCCCAATCAGCAGGCGTACTTTTTCCACGGGGAGTGGGAGGGTATTGATGCTATGGCTGGCACGGGGGTGCAGATTTAATTTTAGGCTGCCGTCATTTTCTGCGCACCAGGTTTCAAGTGGCATAATGGGGCGGATTTCAGGGATCTGGTTACGTCCGCACTGCTCACAGGCAGAAATGGCAATTTTTTTCCATTGTTGTAATTTCTTCTCCAACCTTTCTGTATCCAGTTTTATGCCACAACGTTCAGACAGAAGTGGGGTAATCGTGTTGACACCCAATTCAACCGATTTTTGGATTGTAAATTCCATTTTTTCACCACGGGACATGACCTGCCCCAGATGCAGGTTCAGTGGTGATTCATGATCAGATAATTTGCCATCAAGGATAAACACCTTAACTGTTTTTTTACTGGCTTCCGTGATTATTGCATCAAAAACCTGATTACTGCCATCAAAGAGTTGTAATGCTTGCCCATTACTCATTCTAAGCACGCGACCCACGTGATTGGCAGCGTCATCACTCAAATAAACCTCCACGCCTGTTGAGAGCAGTTCAGGGTGATAGATGCGGGGTATTCGCATATTCTTCTTTCCTTCTTTTTCCGGGTTCTTCCGGTATGGCGCAAACAGCCATATGACAAAATTGATTCATTGCCATGATAAATTAGCGCTGTTTGCGTGATCAAGTTATCTCTTGGCTTAAGGAATACAAGATATCTCCATGCGAGCTGGTTCGCATATTTATTTTATAATTGCTTTTTTAGCTAAATTTTTATTGCCAATACCCGGAATAAAAAATTAATATTCATCTTGTCCTGATTGATGTCAGGAAATTAAGGAAAGAAGACGGTAACAAGGATGTTATTTATAAATGGATTTTAATTTCTTACAGGTGAGAAAAAGGAAGGGTTTTATTTTAATTAACGTAGATTATATAATAGTTATGTTTTTCTGTAGTACCTTATTGTTATTGGCCGTTATCGATATTAAAATGTATTGCTTGCCGGATATTATCACTCTTCCTTTATTATGGCTTGGTCTTTTGGTTAATATTGATGGCAATTTGGTTTCAATAAAGAGTGCAATATATGGCGCCATATCAGGGTATCTTTTTTTGTGGTTTTTGTATTGGTTATGTAGATATACCTTAAATAAGGAGGGAATAGGTTATGGTGATCTTAAATTAACCGCAGCGATCGGTGCTTGGTTGGGTGTGGAAATAATACCAATATTGATGCTGATGGCTTCATTATTTGGCGTGTTCGGGTTTGTAATAATTGGCGTGAAAAGAAAATCGTTTCCTGAATTTATCGCATTTGGGCCTTATTTATGTTTATCCGCGATAGTATTACTGGGGTATGGTATTGGCAGAGTATAGTATTCATCTGCAAAGTGAGACAATAAATAAAAAGTGGCGGAGAGAACAGGAACCTAACCTACGGTACGCATTCTGTAAATACTAGATGTTAAAAGCATCTAGTTGTTTTAAGCTGCTTTTCTGCACATGCCAGACGTTGGAAGCATCTGGTTAGCTTGAGCAGCGCATCCTGCGTACATTAGACGTTAAAAGCATCTGGTTGGTTTAGGCTATTATTCTGTATGCGCTAGATGTTAGAAGCATCTAGTTGGCTTAAGCTGCTTGCCCTGCATATTCTAGACGTTGGAAGCATCTAGTTAGCTTTAGGTTGCTGGCTTATCTCTCCGCTGACTGCAAATTTAAAAAAAGTGAGATTTTTATTCAAGCTGATTTATTGGATTATGGACTATTGATCACAACTTAAGGTGATTAGTTATTTCAAAGTATAAAAAGGCGCTAAATATCACATTAATCAAAAAGGAATTATGTTTATTTGATAAGTTTTTTTCATTTTTAAAATGAATGCATTATTGATTTTTATATGGGGGTTAATATAAAGTATTAAAATAAATTTTGATACTAATTTTATTAAAGATGGGTAATGAGGTTTTGTTTTTTATTTGGCATTTTTTATTTGGCGTTTTTGATTCGTTGAAATTAAACGGGGCATTAAGGTAATATTTTAAATATTGTTATACGGGCGCTACTATCCGCAACACCCGTGATGATTTTTAACTTACTGAGGCCACTTCATTTCGCCTTTTAATACTTTGGCACTTAGCTCAAGACTCGATTCATCAGCCAGATCTGGATAGTGTTTCTTCATGGCTGCAATCAGCGCATTGGAATCTTTTGCTTTCGGTAACTCTTTTTCCAATGTCGTCAGGTAATTTTGGGTAAAAGTCACTGAATCCAACGTCATTGATGAATTCCCCAGATAGTGGCCTGGTACAACAGTTTTAGGTTGTAGGCTCTTGATGCGATCCAATGTTTGTTGCCAATGCTGGCGTGACGCTTTGGTCTGGGTATCCGCAATCCATACATGGATATTGTCAGAAACAGTCACACCACCAACAACGGCTTTTAATTTAGGAACCCAGACAAAAGTACGATCTGCGGCTGGGCCATCTAAACCTTCAATAATCAGTTTTTCACCATCAACAGTGAAGGCGTTTCCTTTTAGTGGCTCTGGTACGACGATCTTTTTGGGGGCCTGGTCTGCAAGAATTCCCCCCCAATAAGCCAGCTTGCCATCTTTGGTTTCATTGATTGCTTTGATGGTTTCTGGTGATGCGATCACTTTGGCGTCAGGGAAAGCTTCGGTAATCACATCAAGGCCAAAATAAAAATCAGGATCGGATTGGCTGATATAGATCGTTGTCAATTTTTTACCTGTTTGCCGGATCATTTTAACCAGCTCTTGTGCATCATTTTTCTTAAATTGGGCATCGATCAGGACAACTTCATGATCACCGCTGATAATTTCAGAAGAAACAGGGAAAACACCTCTTTCACCTGGATTATAGATATCCAATTTCAGATCGGTTGCTTGAGCCAGTGAGGTTATCCCCAAGGAGAGTGTCGCTGCCAGAGCGATGTTTAATGTTGTTTTGCGAGCCATCGTCGAATTCCTGTAGCAAAAAGCTTGTGTGCTTGAATGACATGTATGATAAGTTGCATATTCCGATTTAAAAACCCCATAACCAGCAACTATTTGTTGCACAAATCGAGCGAATCAGGACAAAAAATAGGTTGGCTGAAAATGGATAGGATCACCGCAGCACAAGTGTTTGTTACGATTGTTGAACAGGGAAGCCTCATCGCGGCAGCAGAACGGTTGGATATGTCGAGGGCAATGGTATCGCGATATTTGGCTGAAATGGAAAAATGGGCAGGTGTTCGCTTATTGCATCGTACAACACGGAAAATTAGCCTGACTTCGGCGGGTGAAAGTGCTTATCAACGCAGCCTTAAGTTAATGGAATTAGCAGAAGGTATGCCGGCGCAACAGTCTTTGGAAGCACAAACCTTGAAGGGATTGTTGCGAGTGAGTTGTTCCCAATCATTGGGCATTAGTGCGCTGGCAGTTGCCATTCCTGAATTTATGCGGATATATCCGTACATTGCCGTCAATTTGCAAATGGATAATAAGGCTGTCAATTTGATAGAAGAACGCATTGATTTGGCAATCCGTATTACCAATAATCTGGAGCCAAATCTAATTGCTCGCCCATTATCAACTTGCCATTCCATCGTTTGTGCTGCACCGTCTTATTTAGCGGAAAAATCTATTCCCAACAATCCTATGGAGTTAACATCACATAATTGCCTGACCTATAACTTTTTCGGCAAAAGTTTGTGGGTATTTAAAAAACAGCATGAGCACTATTCAGTTCCTGTCAGTGGTACGTTAAGTGCCAATGAATCGACCGTATTGATGGAAGCTGCTTTGCAGGGAGCAGGAATTGCAATGCAGCCTTACTATTCAGTTTCTTCTTATTTGATGTCAGGGCAGTTAGTTGAGCTGCTGCCTGATTACCAACCTCAAGCAATGGGGATCTATGGCATTTATGCCAGCCGCCAGAATATGCCAGCAACTTTGCGTGCACTGTTGGATTTTCTGGTGGATTGGTTTGCGACATCACCTCATTGGCAACAATTAATGTTGAAACGCTAATGTCAATTTGTCGGCAAATAGAGCAACCTGTTGTTTTAAATGTGTAATGAAGGTCTCTACGGACTCTGAGGAGGGGCGATGGATGGGTTTGATTAAACTGACTGTGAATGGAATGTCGATACTGAATGGCCGAATGCAGATTTTGGCGCTGTCATCTAAATAATCCAATGCAGTTAGCGGATTTACGATAGACACGCCAATGCCTTCGTTAATCATGGCGCAAACTGAGGCTGCGCTATGGGTTTCCATCACCATCTTGCGATTGATTTGGTGCTCAGTAAAAATAGTATCAATCAGTTGCCTGTAACTGTCTGTGATCGAAAGACTGATAAATTTTTGATTGTGAAAATCTGCTGGCGTCAGTTGTGATTTTTGACCGAGCGGATGATTAATGGGTAAAACACAAACTTCATTTAAGGTTATCAACGTTTCTCGTTCAGTACCTGCTGGCGTCTGTAAATGTTCGGTTAAGCCAATATCATGGCGCTGTGCTGCAAGCCATTCTTCCAAAAGGGGAGATTCTTGTGGAATGATGGTCAGCCTGGCTTCGGGATAGTGTTCAATAAAACTGCAACAGGCTTTTGGCAGCAGAGATTGGGAGAACATTGGCAGGCAGGCGATGGATAACTGCGCCTGTTCAAATTGTCGGATACTGTCAGCCGCATTGATTATTCTTTCCAGCCCATAATAAGAGCGCTGCACTTCTTCGAATAGCCGTAATCCTTGCGCGGTAGGAAACAAACGCCCTTTGATTCGATCAAACAATTTAAGTTTCAGTAATTGTTCAAGGCGCGCAAGTTCACGGCTGACCGTGGGCTGGGATGTTTTCAGTAATAATGCTGCATCAGTCAGGTTTTTGGTGGTCATTACAGCATGAAAAATTTCAATGTGTCGCCATGAGCAGGAGTGCATACATTGTTCTCTTTGATTGGAAAATAGCTATAAGGATATCAAAAATGAATAGACTATAGCTAAATGGATATTTTTTTCCTGTCCTATTATTGTCAATAATGAGGGAACCGCTGATTTTGTGAGACACTTCCATGACTATATCGAGCTTACCTCATGACTTAAGGAAACATTTTACCCCTGAAAATCTGCTTCGTTTACCTGCTCAGTATGGAACACCATTGTGGGTTTATGATGGCGATAGCATCATCAAACAAATTAAAAAATTAAAACAGTTTGATGTCATTCGGTTTGCACAGAAAGCGTGTTCCAATATCCATATTTTACGCTTGATGAGAGAGCAGAGCGTGAAAGTTGATGCCGTGTCATTGGGTGAAATCGAGCGGGCGCTTTATGCAGGGTTTCAACCTGGGCGTGAGAAAGCAGAAATTGTGTTCACTGCGGATGTGATCGATGAGGCAACATTGTCGCGTGTCATTGAGCTGGATATTCCGGTCAATGCCGGTTCTATTGATATGTTGGCACAAATTGGTGAACGTCAGTCTGGTCATCCGGTTTGGCTGCGCATCAACCCCGGATTTGGGCATGGGCATAGCCAAAAGACGAATACTGGCGGCGAAAACAGCAAACATGGGATCTGGTTTCAGGATCTCCCTCTGGCAATTGAAAAAATTCATCAATATGGTTTGCAGTTAGTCGGGTTGCACATGCACATTGGTTCAGGAGTAGATTATCAGCATCTTTCCAATGTCTGTAATGCTATGGTGGAGCAGGTCAGGTTGTGCGGGGAAGATATTCAAGCCATTTCCGCAGGCGGTGGTTTATCAATTCGTTATAAGGACGGTGAAGAGTCAGTCGATACCGAACATTATTACAGCTTGTGGCATGAAGCTCGCCAACGTATTGAGCAGCATCTGGGGCATCACGTTGAGTTAGAAATCGAACCCGGTCGTTTTCTGGTTGCTGAGGCAGGGATCTTGCTGGCGGAAGTACGGGCGGTTAAATCTATGGGCAATCGGCATTATGTGCTGGTGGATGCGGGTTTCAATGACTTAATGCGTCCGGCGATGTATGGCAGTTATCACCCTATTTCGGTATTACCGATAAACGCGCGGCCGGAAACCACATTGGCAGAAACCATTGTCGCGGGGCCGTTATGTGAGTCTGGTGATGTGTTCACTCAGTTGGAAGGCGGAGAAGTTATATCACGTATGTTGCCTCGTGTTAGTGTCGGAGATTATCTGATTTTTCACCATACCGGCGCTTACGGTGCTTCTATGTCTTCAAATTATAATAGTCGTCCTTTGATCCCGGAAATTTTGTTTACCGGGGGAGAGGCGCATTTGATCCGTCGTCGCCAGACCATCGAAGAGTTGTTATTGCTGGAAGCCATTTAAATAAAAACGGGGCGTTGGTGCCCCGTTTCTTAGTCCCATATTTGCATTAATCAGGTTTTCTGGTCAGCATCATGCGGCTTTATCTTGACGCTGACTTTCAGGCTTTTTTGCTGGATTGGGTACAGCGAATGCATTTGGCTCAAATTCATCGACATTGATTGAACGCAGCCGACTGCTTTCAGCACGTTTCAGGATCTCTGCTTCTTCCTGGGTGATTCTGTTCTCAGCCAGTGCCTGTTCAGCTAATTTATCCAAACGGGTGAAGCTTAGATGTTTGCCTGCTTCGCGGCTCAAGCGAGCATGGATAGGCTCTGCGGCGATGATATCGTGCAATGCTTCTTCCAGTAACCCGTGGGGGTTATGTTCGCTGGGAGTCAGATATTGCCCACGTCCAATCCGGCTACGGGTTGCAGAAGGAGTCTGTAATATCTGGGCCAGTTTGTGATCCAATTTATCAGATGGAGCGGTATGTACACGTCCCAATGGGAAGACGATTACACGCATTAAACCTGCAACCAAACGGTTTGGGAAGTTGCTCAGTAACTCATTCATGGCCTGTTCAGCTTGATTCAGGCTATCTTCTACTGCCCATTGTACCAATGGTAAATCTTCTTTTTGGCGCCCTTCGTCTTCATAGCGTTTCAACGCGGCCGAAGCCAGGAAGATTTGGCTCAGAATGTCCCCCAGACGAGCTGAAATGCGTTCACGGCGTTTCAGACTGCCGCCCAATACGCCCATTGAAACATCAGAGAGCAGGGCAAGGTTGGCGCTTAAGCGGTTGATCTTCTGGTAGTAACGGCGAGTAGCATCATTGACTGGCGAATGACTGCTTCTGCCTTTGGTAATACCAAGCCACAGGCTGCGCAAAGTGTTGCTGGCAACATGGCCTAAGTGACCAAACAGAGCCTTGTCAAAGTGTTTCACATTGTTGCTTTCTGCTGCGGCGATTTCAGCCAGTATATAAGGATGGCAGCGGATTGCCCCCTGACCAAAGATGATCATGCTACGGGTCAGGATATTCGCACCTTCAACGGTAATAGCAATGGGTGAACCCTGATAACCGCGGGCAAGGAAGTTAGATGGCCCAAGGCAGATGCCTTTGCCGCCAGCGATATCCATGGCATCAATGATGGAACGTTGGCCTCTGTGCGTACAATGGTATTTCACGATAGCAGACAGAACGGAAGGTTTTTCGCCCAACATGATACCGCCGGTGATCATGGTTGCAGCCGCGTCCATCAGGTAAGCGTTACCTGCGATACGTGCCAGTGGCTCTTCAATCCCTTCCATTTTACCGATAGGTAACTTGAATTGACGACGAATATAGGAATAAGCCCCGATTGCCATCGTTGCACTTTTTAATCCTCCGGTTGCGTTGGATGGCAGAGTAATACCACGGCCAACAGACAGACATTCGACCAGCATACGCCAGCCCTGACCTGCCATTTTTGGCCCGCCGATGATGTAATCGATAGGAACGAAAATATCTTTACCACGGGTCGGACCATTCTGGAATGGGATATTCAGCGGGAAATGGCGGTGACCAATTTCAACGCCGGGCGTACTGGTTGGGATCAGGGCACAGGTAATGCCCAATGATTCAGTATCACCCAGCAGATGATCAGGATCATACAGTTTAAATGCTAATCCCAGCACGGTCGCGATAGGGGCAAGAGTAATGTAACGCTTATTCCAGTTCAGACGCATACCAAGCACTTGCTCGCCTTGCCATTCTCCCATACAGACAACACCAGTATCAGGAATAGCTCCGGCATCTGAACCGGCTTCTGGGCTGGTCAAAGCAAAGCAGGGAATTTCTTCACCGCGAGCCAGACCGGGCAAGTAATGTTTTTTCTGTTCGTCTGTGCCATAGTGTTGCAGCAATTCACCTGGCCCCAGGGAGTTGGGTACGCCAACAGTAATTGCCAGAATACCCGATACGCCGGCCAGTTTTTGTAGTACCTGAGACTGAGCGTAAGCGGAAAATTCCAGACCCCCGTACTCTTTCTTGATGATCATGGCAAAGAAGCGGTGTTCTTTCAGATAGGCCCAAAGCGCTGGTGGTAAGTCAGCCAGTTCATGGGTGATTTGGAAATCATTTGCCATGCGGCAGGCTTCTTCTACCGGGCCATCAATAAATGCTCTTTCTTCAGCAGTTAACTGTGGTTTTGGGTAGTTATGCAATTTTTGCCAGTCAGGGTTACCACGGAATAGATCGCCTTCCCACCATGTGGTTCCTGCATCAATGGCTTCTTTCTCTGTTTTGGACATGCTTGGCATAACTTTACGGAAAGCTTTTAGGCCGGGCGCAGAGAATAAAGAGATACGTACTGGTGTAAAAACCAGCGGGAACAGGACGATAGCGAGTGGTAACAGCAGCCAGTAACTCCAAAGGCCGGTTATGCCCATAACGAATGTATAGGCAACAAGCAGTAAACTACTGAGCGTTAGGCTGACTTTGTGGTAACAAAGCCCGCCAATCAAGACTAAAAATAAGATAATGCTGAAAGCGGTCATAGTAAAACTCCTGTAAATCTCAGGTTGAGTTGTCAGAGGTCTGACCTGTTGTGATGTCCTTCTTTTTTAGATGAGGAAAATGTATTTATCAATACATTTACATCTTAATTACAATCTAGCTCACAAAGTCGTTTTAGTTTTGCAAACAATAATTCTTTCAAAATGTGATGATATCTTCTTTCAGATGGGGGAATCCGTTACACTGGTTAGCTGATATTATTAATCCCGAAGACTTTTCAGGAGTATGAATTCCATGTATCAAGAACTGATCCGCAGTGAGTTATCCGAAGCCGCAGATACGTTGGTTAACTTCCTCAACGATGATACAAATATCGACGCCATTCAAAAAGCCGCCGTTTTGCTGGCTGATTCATTCAAAACAGGAGGAAAAGTGCTTTCCTGTGGTAATGGTGGTTCGCATTGTGATGCTATGCATTTTGCAGAAGAATTGACTGGCCGCTACCGTGAGAATCGTCCGGGATATCCGGCCATTGCGATTTCTGACCCCAGCCACTTATCTTGTGTGAGTAATGACTTTGGTTATGACTATGTATTTTCCCGTTATGTTGAAGCTGTCGGTCAAAAAGGTGATGTACTGCTAGGCATTTCAACTTCTGGAAACTCTGGCAACATCATTAAAGCGGTTGAAGCAGCCCACGCCAAGGGTATGAAAGTCATTACGCTGACTGGCAAAGATGGCGGAAAAATGGCAGGAACGGCAGATGTTGAAATTCGGGTGCCCCATTTTGGTTATGCAGATCGTATTCAGGAAATTCACATCAAAGTCATTCACATCTTGATTCAATTGATTGAAAAAGAAATGGTAAAAGCCTGATTGCTTTTCATTAGGAATCGGCATTAGGGGTAGGTGATGTGTGAATTACTTGGCATGAGTGCCAACGTGCCAACAGATATTGTTTTCAGTCTGAGTGGCTTAATTCAGCGTGGTGGGCATACCGGCCCACATAAAGACGGTTGGGGAGTTACCTTTTATGAGGGATTGGGATACCGGACATTTAAAGATCACCAATCCAGTTGTCATTCACCTGTAGCTCGATTTATACAAGGCTATCCAATCAAATCGGAAGTGATTGTTGCCCATATTCGTCAGGCAAACCGTGGTCATGTCTCCCTGGCCAATACTCATCCATTTACCCGTGAATTGTGGGGAAGGTATTGGACTTATGCCCATAATGGTCAGCTTAAGGGATACAGTAAGCTGAAAACGGGTAGTTACCGTCCGGTTGGTGAGACAGACAGTGAATGGGCATTTTGCTGGATATTACATCAGTTATCGTTGAAATATCCCAAGCGACCTTCCAATTGGCCTGCGGTATTTAAATTTATTGCTTCCCTGGCGGATCACCTGAGAAAGAAAGGTGTTTTCAATATGCTGTTGTCAGACGGGCAGTTTGTCATGGCTTACTGTTCGACTCAATTGCATTGGATTACTCGTCGTGCCCCTTTCGGCAGGGCTAAATTACTTGATCAGGATGTTGAAATCGATTTCCAGCAGCACACCCAGCCAGGGGATGTCGTATCCGTGATTGCCACCCAACCTTTAACCGGAAATGAAGTTTGGCACTGTATTGAATCAGGTGACTATGTGTTATTTCATCTTGGAGAGAGGATAATTTGATTCGCTGTTCCGAAAGGGTGATTGGTTTTCTGGTTTTACATTAATGACATATTGCCCGTCTATTACGTTAACTGTGGCAGGAATGCTATTTTGGACAAAATACGCATAAGCGGCTGTCATTGTTTCCAAAACAACTCATTGTCGTTATTTTACTGCCGCTTCCATTAAATTCCTGCCGGAATCTCCTTTTGATTTATCGAACCCGTTGGGAAGACTCAAATTAACAGCGCAATAATTAATTTTTGATTGAAAATCGCCCTGATGTAGAGAAAAGTGATAGAAACATTCGTCTTTATCGAATGGTTGACGGTTTAGCAGAGAAATTATTTTTATTTGCTTGAACTGTGTCACTTGATTAATCAGACAGTCAGTGGGGGAGGTGTTAGAATTACCCCGGCGAAAATTAAGAGAAACTTTGTAACGATTATCGGAGTGAATAACTTGAGACATATATTGCTCAAGGTTTTTTGTATTACTAGAGTCGCTGCATTACCTCACGGGAATACCGCAAGGTAATCTGTAGTATATGATTTAACTGATAAACTTGTGCAAATCTTATGATTAAAATTAAAAAAGGACTCGACCTCCCGATAGCAGGAGCGCCTGCCCAAGTTATAGAAGATGGTCCGACAATTCGCCATGTGGCTTTACTGGGTGAAGAATATGTCGGAATGCGTCCTTCTATGCTGGTTAAGGAAGGTGAGCATGTCAAAAAAGGGCAAATTCTTTTTGCAGATAAGAAGAATCCAGGGGTTGTTTTCACGAGTCCCGCAAGCGGGAAAGTTGTCACTATTGGACGTGGTGAACGTCGTGTCTTGCAATCTGTTGTTATTGAAGTAAGTGGCGATGAGAAAGTCACATTCGATCGCTATGAGCGTGCTGAACTTGCTGGTCTGAGCCGTGAACAAGTAGAGAAAAATCTACTTGCGTCAGGATTGTGGACAGCGTTGCGTACACGTCCTTTCAGCCGTACCCCTGTCTCCGGTTCCACACCAAAGGCAATCTTCGTTACGGCAACGGACACCCAGCCACTGGCTGCTGATCCACTCGTCGTTATCGCAACTCAGGAAGAGGCTTTTGTTGATGGCCTGAATATTCTGTCAAGATTGACGGAGGGGAAAATCCACGTTTGTTACGGCGCTGGCAATATTCCAACGGTGGGAAATAACGCTCAAATCACCTATAGCCAGTTTACTGGCCCACACCCAGCCGGTTTGGTGGGCACTCATATTCATTTCATTGAACCTGTTAGTGCCCAAAAAATGGTTTGGCATCTGGGTTATCAGGATGTTATTGCTATCGGTAAACTGTTTACCACGGGGGAGCTTTACGCTGATCGTGTGGTGTCTCTGGCGGGACCACAGGTGAAATCGCCACGCTTGGTACGTACTCGGTTAGGCGCTGATTTGCGGGAATTGACGCAAAATCAGTTGCAAGAGGGTGAAAACCGTATTGTTTCTGGTTCCGTACTGTGTGGTACAAAATCAGATGACATTCGTCATTATCTTGGCCGCTTCCATACGCTGGTTTCTGTCCTTGCGGAAGGTCGGGAAAAAGAGCTGTTTGGTTGGATCGCGCCCGGCGCTAATAAGTTCTCGGTTACCCGCACCACAATCGGCCATTTCCTGAAAAAGAAACGTTTTGCTTTCTCAACCACAACAAACGGTGGGGAACGTTCTATGGTGCCCATTGGCAACTATGAGCGTGTCATGCCGCTGGATATCATGGCAACTCACCTATTGCGTGACTTGCTTGCAGGTGATTCTGATAGCGCTCAGGCGCTGGGTTGTCTGGAGCTGGATGAAGAAGATTTGGCCTTGTGTACCTATGTTTGCCCCGGCAAATATGAGTACGGCCCGGTACTGCGTGAAGTGCTGACTAAGATTGAGCTGGAAGGGTAATTCATGGGCCTGAAAAATTTATTTGAAAAAGTAGAGCCTCACTTTGAGTCCGGTGGCAAACTGGAAAAGTATTATCCTCTTTATGAGGCAGTGAGCACCATTTTCTATACGCCGGGCACAGTGACAAAAGGAAGTGCCCATGTCCGTGATGCCATCGATCTCAAGCGCATGATGATCCTGGTGTGGCTATCTGTTTTCCCTGCGATGTTTTGGGGCATGTATAACGTCGGAAATCAGGCACTACCTGCGCTGACTCATTTATATAACGGAGATGCCTTACAACAGATTCTGGCTTCTGACTGGCATTATATGCTTGCTCAGTATCTTGGAGCATCATTAACACCAGATGCCGGATGGGGCAGTAAGATGCTGTTGGGAGCGACCTACTTCCTACCAATTTATGCGGTTGTGTTTGTCGTGGGTGGCTTCTGGGAAGTTTTGTTTGCCATTATCCGCAAACATGAAATTAACGAAGGCTTCTTTGTTAGCTCCATTCTGTTCGCATTGATTGTTCCACCCACATTGCCACTGTGGCAGGCGGCTTTGGGGATTACTTTCGGCGTGGTGATTGCGAAAGAGATCTTTGGTGGTACGGGTCGTAACTTCCTGAACCCAGCTTTGGCGGGTCGTGCTTTCCTGTTCTTTGCTTACCCGGCCCAGATTTCTGGTGATTTGGTTTGGACTGCAGCTGACGGTTTTTCGGGTGCAACGCCTTTGTCCCAATGGGCAGCAGCGGGTAGCCACGGTCTGATAAATACCATTACCGGTCAGCCAATCACCTGGATGGACGCTTTTATTGGTAACATTCCAGGCTCAGTTGGTGAAGTCTCCACTTTGATGATTTTCATCGGTGGTGCCATCATTCTGTTTGCCCGCATTGCGTCATGGCGCATCGTTGCTGGTGTGATGATCGGTATGATTGCTGTGTCTTACCTGTTTAATGCCATTGGTTCCAGCACTAACCCCATGTTCGCTATGCCGTGGTACTGGCATATGGTTCTGGGAGGCTTCGCTTTCGGTATGATCTTTATGGCGACTGATCCTGTATCCGCAGCGTTTACGGATAAAGGGAAGTGGGCATACGGTATCCTGATCGGGGCTATGTGCATTTTGATCCGGGTGGTAAACCCCGCGTACCCAGAAGGAATGATGTTGGCGATTTTGTTCGCTAACCTGTTCGCGCCACTGTTCGATTATCTGGTCGTACAGGCCAATATTAAGCGGAGAAAAGCCCGTGGCTAATGATAAACCAAGAAATAATGATAGCATCGGCAGAACATTCCTCGTTGTTTTTGTGCTGTGCCTTGTTTGCTCGATAGTGGTTGCCGGTTCAGCCGTCGGTTTGAAAGCACAGCAGCAGGAACAGAAGTTGCTGGATAAGCAGCGTAATATTCTGGATGTGGCGGGTTTACTAAAACCTGCCATGACAACGGCGGAAATCAACGAAATTTATAACAGCCGTATTCAGCCTGAATTGCTTGATTTGAAAACAGCAACGTTGAAAAAAAGCAAGGGTAATTTTGACCTGAATAATGCCCTGCGCAGTGACGAAACCAGTATTGCTTTGTTACCAGAGCTGGATCTGGCGAAAATTCGCCGTCGTGCCAATATGGCTGAAATCTATCTGGTCAAGGATGAAAGCGGTAAAACGACTGAGCTGGTTCTGCCAATATATGGCTCTGGCCTGTGGTCAATGATGTATGCCTTTATTTCCATTGACATAGATGGTGTCACATCTCATGGCATCACTTATTACTCTCATGGTGAAACTCCGGGTTTGGGGGGGGAGGTTGATAACCCGCAATGGCGTAAACAGTGGGTTGGTAAAAAACTCTATAACCCGCAAGGTGTTCCGGCACTTAAGATTGTTCGGGGCGGCGCCGGTGATAACCCTTACGGTGTAGATGGGCTGTCTGGTGCAACCCTGACTTCTAACGGTGTTCAGCATATGTTTGATTTCTGGCTGGGTGATAACGGTTTTGGCCCATTCCTGAAAAAAGTACGTGAGGGAGCCTTGAAAGATGGCTGATAGTAAAGAGATAAAACGCGTCCTTCTTGGGCCACTGTTTGATAATAATCCAATTGCATTGCAGGTTTTGGGGGTGTGTTCAGCGCTGGCTGTGACCACTAAATTGGAAACTGCGTTAGTCATGACCATTGCAGTTACCTTGGTCACCGCGTTTTCCAGCTTTTTCATTTCATTAATTCGTAACTATATTCCTGGCAGTGTGCGAATCATCGTACAGATGGCGATCATTGCATCTCTGGTTATCGTCGTAGACCAGATCTTGCAGGCTTATGCCTACGAAATTTCCAAACAGCTATCAGTGTTTGTTGGCCTTATCATCACGAACTGTATTGTCATGGGACGTGCTGAAGCTTATGCCATGAAAGCGCCACCCGTTGAAAGTTTTATGGATGGTATCGGCAATGGTTTGGGCTATGGCGTTATTCTGTTGCTGGTTGGTTTCTTGCGTGAACTGTTTGGTTCAGGAAAATTGTTCGGTGTTACGGTGCTGGAATCTGTCAAAAATGGCGGTTGGTATCAACCTAATGGCTTATTCTTGCTGGCACCGAGCGCATTTTTCATTATTGGTATGCTGATTTGGGGTTTGCGGACTCTGAAACCTGCGCAGGTTGAGAAGGAGTAACAAACAAAATGGAACATTATATTAGTTTGTTTGTCCGCGCAGTCTTTATCGAGAATATGGCATTATCTTTCTTTCTCGGTATGTGTACGTTTTTGGCGGTATCAAAGAATGTTAAGACGGCCTTTGGCCTGGGTGTGGCGGTCACCGTCGTATTGGGAATTTCCGTTCCTGCCAATAACCTTGTCTACAATCTGGTGCTCCGTGATGGAGCACTGATGGATGGGGTGGATTTGAGTTTCCTGAACTTCATTACCTTTATCGGGGTCATTGCAGCATTGGTACAGATCCTGGAAATGATCTTAGACCGTTATGTTCCGGCACTTTACAACGCATTGGGAATTTTCTTGCCGTTGATTACAGTGAACTGTGCAATTTTCGGTGGCGTTTCATTTATGGCACAACGTGACTATAACTTCAGTGAATCCATCGTATACGGTTTCGGTTCAGGTATGGGCTGGATGCTGGCAATTGTTCTGATGGCTGCTATCCGTGAAAAAATGAAATATGCGGATGTTCCGGCGGGTCTGAAAGGATTGGGGATCACCTTTGTCACCACCGGTTTGATGGCATTGGGCTTTATGTCCTTCTCCGGTGTGCAGCTCTAAAGGCGAGAGGAATTCATGGATATAATCATTTTAGGCGTAGTCATGTTTACCCTGATTGTGTTGGTACTAACGGCAATGATTTTGTTCGCAAAATCTAAGTTAGTGAACACCGGGGATATTAACGTTGAAATCAATGGCGATGAGGATAAGGGTTTCTCTGCTCCCGCTGGTGATAAGTTGTTGAATATGCTTTCCAATCAGGGGATTTTCGTTTCCTCTGCTTGTGGTGGTGGTGGCTCTTGTGGTCAGTGCCGCGTGAAAATTAAGGAAGGTGGTGGCGATATTCTGCCAACGGAGCTTTCCCATATCAACAAGCGTGAAGCAAAAGAGGGTTGTCGCCTGGCATGTCAGGTCAATGTGAAACAAGACCTGAAAATCGAACTGCCGGAGGAAATTTTCGGGGTTAAAAAATGGGAATGCGAAGTTATCTCCAACGATAACAAAGCCACTTTCATTAAAGAATTGAAGCTGAAAATTCCAGATGGGGAAGTGGTGCCATTCCGTGCCGGTGGTTACATTCAGATAGAATGTCCTCCCCATGTTGCCCGTTATGCTGATTATGATGTTCCACAGGAATATCGTGAAGATTGGGATAAATTCAATCTGTTCCGTTATGTCTCCGAAGTCAAAGAGCCGACGGTTCGTGCATATTCAATGGCGAACTATCCAGAAGAGCATGGCATTATCATGCTGAACGTGCGTATTGCCACGCCACCACCAAGAAACCCAGATGTTGTTCCGGGTATCATGTCTTCTTATATTTGGTCACTGAAAGCGGGTGATAAAGTCACGATCTCCGGCCCATTTGGTGAATTCTTTGCGAAAGACACGGATGCAGAAATGATCTTCATCGGTGGGGGCGCAGGGATGGCACCAATGCGTTCTCACATTTTCGATCAGCTTAACCGTTTAAACTCCAAGCGTAAAATCTCTTTCTGGTATGGTGCGCGCTCTAAGCGTGAAATGTTCTATACCGAAGATTTTGATCAGTTGGCCGCAGAAAATGAGAACTTCACATGGCATGTGGCTCTGTCAGATGCTCTGCCGGAAGATAACTGGGATGGCTATACGGGCTTTATCCACAATGTCCTGTATGAGAATTATTTAAAAGATCATCCAGCGCCAGAAGATTGTGAATTCTATATGTGTGGGCCTCCAGTCATGAACGCTGCGGTCATTAAGATGTTGAAAGATCTTGGCGTAGAAGATGAAAACATCATGCTGGATGATTTCGGTGGCTGATAATATACCCACGATAGTTTCAGGTTACAGATAAGACAACTGTGATTTGAAAAATAAAGGGTATATTTAATACAATGCGTTAACGACCAGCGCCCACATCTTTGTGGGCGCTGTGATTTAGAAACAGCCAAAATAAGCCAGAAAGAGTAAGTTATGTTGAGTAAAAAATTGATCAACTGGGTGGCATTGCTGTTTGCAATGATGATGCTGGCGGCATGCGATGGCACCAAACAGCAAAACCTGAATGGACAGACGATGGGGACTTATTATTCCATCAAATATGTTGCTGATTCATCTGCCCCTGCCCCGGAAAACCTGCAAAAAGAGATTGATCGTCTGCTGGAAGAAGTGAACGATCAGATGTCCACCTATCGGCCAAATTCTGAACTGAGTCGTTTTAATCAAAGCCGTGAAGTGAATCAACGGTTTCCGGTCTCTGCCGCTACAGCGAAAGTGGTCAAAGAAGCTATCCGAATCAATAAGCTGACCGAAGGTGCACTGGATGTGACGGTTGGCCCACTGGTGAATCTGTGGGGATTTGGGCCGGAGGGTCGGATTACCAAAGCGCCGACGGATGAAGAATTGGAGATGCGTCGTATCTGGACGGGGATCGATAATTTGTCTGTTAAAGGCAATAATTTGATTAAATCCATCCCTGAACTGTATGTTGATCTCTCTTCCATTGCCAAAGGCTATGGTGTTGATGTTGTCGCTGAGTATCTGGAATCTCAGAATATCAAAAATTACATGGTTGATATTGGTGGTGAAGTTCGCACCTCGGGCAACAACGGCAAAGGAAATCCGTGGCGGATAGCGATTGAAAAACCATCGGATAGTGGCATGGAACAGAGCGCTCAGGAGATTATTGAACCGGGTAATATGTCTGTGGCAACGTCGGGTGATTACCGCAACTATTTTGAACAGAATGGCGTGCGCTACTCTCACACCATTAACCCGAAAACCGGCCGGCCGATAACGCATAATTTGGTCTCACTTACCGTAATAGCGCCGACATGTATGAATGCAGATGGCTTCTCTACCGCTTTGGATGTATTAGGGCCTGAGAAGGGTATGGAAGTGGCTGAGAAGCTGAATATTCCGGTTTTTATGATCGTTAAAACCAAAACAGGTTTTGAAGAACGCTATAATACGGCCTTTAAGGCATACTTACAGAAGAAATAAGAAAGGAGGAAAGGCGATGGAAGTCTTTATTGCCACTTTTATCTTTTTCTTGCTGGCTTTTGCTGGCATGGCGCTGGGCTATATTTTTAAGCGCAAAAGTATTCAGGGAAGTTGTGGTGGCTTGGGAAGCATCGGTGTAGAAAAAGTGTGTGATTGTCCTGAACCCTGCGACGCCCGTAAAAAACGCATGGCAAGGGAAACCGCCCGTCAAGCACAGTTGGAGAAGAATCGTATTCTTTGATACGGTTTTTCCGTCAAGTAAATTTTCAGTTAAAACAAGTGCCCTGCTGCCAGATAAACAGCGGGGTTGTTTGTTTAAATGGACACAAGGCCCGAGATAGAGCCTTGTGTCGTCTTGCAGGTGGTAACTTGAAGTTTATTGGATCTACTATTTAACTATTTTATATATTTTAATGCCACCAGCAACTACCCCTAAAAGACACTGAATAGCTACCGCAGCAGCAAGTGCATTCACAGCGCTCGACAAAGCCACTAAATCAAGTAATTGCCATGCTGCAAATATGAATCCTAGTGCTCTATCCCACCAATCTAATTGATCCATGTTATATACAGTGGCAAGGAGTATAACCACGCCAAACACAGAACTTATCACTATAAAAGTTGTATCATAAATTTCACTTTCAGCTAGATAAAAAGAAGCGAAAATATAAGCAATTGACAATACAAGCATAAAAAGAGACGTTGCAATAAGTAGAACTGAATAAATATCTAGAGAGCCTGAAAATAACAGGCAACAAACATTAATGGCAGCTATTCCTACAGCAAAACATTTTATAAATCTACTTATTCTAGTGTGTAGAGTATTGTTAGGATAGAATTTTTTTATCATCACTAATGCTGAACGTAAGCCTTCAAAAATCCCTGAAAGTAGAGTGCAAATTGCGCTAATCCATTTGAGTGTGGTTGCTGTGAAGCCTGAGCTGTTGATAGTGCTTCTTTTTTTACGCTTTGTTTTCCCTGTATTTTTTATTAATACCATAGAGTCATTATCATTATATATTGAATTTAATATTTTCAATAAGTCAGTTATATTAATTTCAGCTTTAAACTGCAAAACACTTTCTTCATCAGGAAACAGACTTCTATGTAATATTAATTTTGATAATATGGTCGTTGGGATAGCGATAAGTAGTGACAGAAAATCATTCATACTTGGATTTTTTTTGGATTTTGTAATAAACTTGAACATCTCTGATACAAAAGGAATATATAATGGCTCATTCATAATAGTATCAAATTTAGAAAATGCAGTTTCAACGAATGCTATTATTGAATCAACTAACTTTGTTATTTTTTTTATTGCTGAATTCGTTATGTTTTTTAAAATTTCAAGTATATCTTCTATTCTTTTTGAAAGGAATGTCTCAGTGTTTTCACTGTCATGAAATAGAGCTTTCAAAGCGTTCATATCATCAGAATCTTCAAAATCATCAGCATATGCCTCTATCTTCTCTCCAACGTATTTTATTTGGCTACCATCGTCGTCGTCAATAGAAATAAACCGGGACTGAACTACATTTAATGATTTCGATAATTCATTATGACTATTTGGGTTAGAGAGATAATCGATTAATGGATTGTTGGCCAAAGCCTTATCCATATCTTTAGGTGCGTAACTATTTTTAAGTGATTGAAATTGAGTATAACCATCTTTAATACTTTTACCTTTATATGTATTAATACAATTATCGAAACTCTGGTTAACCTCGTTTTGGAGGTGAATAAATTTATTATCAACATAATTATTTACTTTTCCAGTAGATTTTGTGAGAAATTCTTTTTGTAGAGATAGAATATGAGAAATAGCCTCCTTAGTCCTAAGTATATCATCCCAATCAAAAACAAACCCAATCCATTCAATGAGTTTATCAACTGTTAGTTTGATATAATTAAATACTACAGATGCTATATTCATAGCATCAATAGCCACTTTTATTACTGCTGTGAAAAATTTTTCAATGCCATCCTCAACAAAATGGATTATAGCTTTAAATCCATCGGGAGTGGAATATACTATAATTTTAACAACGTCTATGATGTTATTTATTGCATTTTTAATAAAATCTCCTATACAACCAAACCATTCTATTATGCCACGATTCAATACATTAGCTATTTCCTTTTGGTGAACGTCTTTATTCAATTCTCTATAAATAGGCGTACTGTTACTTAAATCAAGCATCCATGATTGATATTGCTTAGGTACCTGTAATGTTTCTAGTTGAAGTAATGTTTCAGTGAGATATTTTCCAACATGAGGTTCTTTTTTCAATGTACGTCGTAGCTTAGGTACGGTATCCGCCATTTCCATACATTTTTTGACGCTGCTCACTATACTTTCTGCGTTATCTGTAGAAAGATCAGGCACAAGAAGATTTCCTTTACTATCCTTGGCGCCTTTTAACTCTTGAGCCGTCAATTTAGATAGCCGATCTTTTACATCAGCATATTGGCGAATTGCGATAGGGGAAGGATCACGTTGGGGCAGTGTAAATGACAGTGCTGTTACGCCTAAATTTTCAGCGGGTTGTGTAATCGTAAAAATGCCTCGCATATTCGTTTTGATTGATATTTTCTGATCTTCTTCAACGAAATACGTACTACCATTAATAATTAGCTTCGTTTGGGCTGAGGATGATATCTCTACGGGTTCATTAATTAATAAGATCCCAAATTTATCTTTCACACTAATTTCTGAGCTATAAACAGATAACTCTTTTATAACTTTTTTGCTTCCTGGTGTTATATTACTATTGATCCATTGGTCATTATTATGTGACCACATTGAACGAATATAAACATTTTTATCAGAATTCATATCAACAAGAAAAACATTTATTTCACCTGATTCAGTAGAAATAGGGTTGTACTCCATGACACTTTGGTTAATCATGATGGGATTACTCCAACCACTAGGTGATTTCTCGTATTCCTCTATATGGTATAGTTCAGATTTATTTTCGCCAGAACTTTTTTCAGGATTGTATTTAATAAATATATGTGTGTGTGTATTTCCATCTACTGATGGTTTGAAATTTACAATTTCTTTTTCCTTTATAGTTATATTTTTATCTATTGATTGATTAGAGAAAATTTTACGTATAGATACATTTTCCTTATCGAGATTCAATGAAATTATATACTGATGAAAATCTTCTGTAGAAATATTACAGTAGGATCTCATTTTTTCTTCTAACTTTTCACGGGCATATATGATAGTTAATTCATCTATTTTAATAATGTCACTTTCAAAATCACCATCTATATCATCATAGTTTTTTACTGTGAAACTTTCATCATGAAATGTATATCTATTATATGCAAAGTGCTTTCTTTGGTATTTATGATTATATACTATATAATCTATAGCTGCTGTTTTTGTAGTATTACCTGTTAATATCAAATTAGTACAATCTCTTTGTTTTTTATTATATAACTTTTCCTTATTAGCAAGAACCAATACTGTATGTGGGCTATTATCTTCGACAGCAGGGTTATCAAACAATGACACTGTTATGTTAGGATCGTTTTTACCATTCAATACTAAAAGAATATATATCCGTTCTCCTTCTATATTTTCATTATCCGATCTAATACATTTCACCTGCATATCATCGATATTAGTTTTCTCAATGTCATAAGGGAAGGGGAAGGTTTTAACTGAACTCCAACGTTCTTTTTCTGTATTTACATTTTCATAAATATAATTTATACCATTTCCATATATAGAAAACAAAGCAATTCTTCCATTGTCAAATGTAGTCGTATATGCATGTTTCATAGAAGGAGACCAATCCATATCGCTTTCAAGAGAAAGTGGCTTACTAGTGTACCCACTATCATTATTAATATCTGGACAAAGGTTAATTATATTGTCGATATGAATACCGCCGCCTTTAAAAAAAATCTCAATCTCTCCATTTTTGTTTTCTATGTTTTCAAAACCACCTACTGCATAATATTCTTCAAGATTGTTTAATTCATAACTTTTCATAAATTTAGTTACAGAATCATATTTTGATGTTGTCTGCGTAGTCATAATAATATCCACCTATAGTTGTAAATTTTATTGAATGAATACATCTTATCCTTCAAGTCTCACTTAGCTAGATAATAGTGGCTGATTATCTCCCACGATGCGGGGAGATAGGAATCCCAGGCATTACAATAGGCATCTGTTTCTAATTATTGCTCTCGATGCGGGGAAATAATCACGGTTCTGTCACATTAATAGAGCGCACGCGAACAAAAGTGTTCCGATTGATTTTTATGCAGTCAGTTGATAGAAAAAAGCGGCTGTCATTTTCAGAAGTCATACGCACATTCAGCTTTAAGCCCTATCAATTGGTACAGTCGTCTTCTGAAAATGACAATATGGCTGTTCAATGTGCATCAAAAAGGTGACATTCCCTGTGAGCTTGCTGCAAATAATTTTTCACCGAGCTTGTTGAGATCTCCAAATGTTCCGCAACCTCTTTATAACGCAGGCCCTGGAGTTGAATGAGCAGAAATGTTTGTCGGACTTTTGTCGGAAGTTCATCCAGTGTCTTATCTACCTTTTCTAACTGTTCTAACAGCAGAAGTTGATTCTCAGAAGAATTGGCTGAGATTTTAGGCTGTTCACTGACATATTCCCGATAATGGTCTTCCAGTTTTTTCCTGCGCCAGTAATTGGAGAGCGTTCTGCGTGCTATCGTCATTAAAAATGCTCTTGGCTGGTGGATATTTTCAAGATCCGAAGATTGCATCAATTTGATGAAAACCTCATGGACGAGATCTTCAGCTTGATTGGGACAAGCACTGTTGTGTCTGATCCAGTTGCATAACCAGTGATGGTAATCGGCATAGAGTTTTTGGGTGATTTGATTGTGCTTAAATGTGCTTTTTTGCACCGCCATAATGATATTGCCTGATAGGATATAACTGATAATAGTTATTATTTGTATTTGATGGGCAGAAGTCAATGCAGCGTTTGGAAACCTAACCCTCTTTAGGTAAGAGGGTTAGGGGTTGGGTGACTCAGTGTCAGTTAGAATTGTTGTGAAATACTGAATTTGTAATTCCGGCCGATACCTGAAACCTCATCTCCTAAGTACGGATAGTAATCACGGTTGAACAGGTTATCGATAGTGACTCGTGCTTCAAACCCTTTTATAAAATCAGGACGCCAGCTTGCAAACAGGCCGTGCAGGGCGTAGCCCTTACTTTTATGATATGACCAATCACTGGCTGCTGGATCGTCATCTAAAAGTGAGCGATCTTGTTTACGAATAAATTCCCCTTTCCAACCCATCACCATCTGCCATTGTGGAATTTTGAACCCTAGCATAGCGTGTGCAGAAGTTGGAGGAATGTCCGCAATCCAGGTTTTATGTCCTATCCACGGATCACGTGGAGAGGCATCACGCTGGCCACGCAGAGTAGAGAAAGACAGTTTTCCGAATAATGTGCGGCTATCGTAGAAGGTTTCTATCTCCAGCCCCTCAATAGTATATCCCGGTAGGTTGCGATAGTTTGCTTGTGGTTTTTCACAGTCGTAGTACGGTACTAAACCATCGGCCTGGGCTTTACAATAAATCCCACGTCTTTTAAAGATTTCATCTTGGCCACGGTTACGGAATAAGGTGGTACGGATTTGCAGGCTATCATCTTCAAGCATCATATTATTGAAGTCGAGAATTGCCCCGAGGCGTACCCCTGTCATTCTTTCAACGTCAAGATTACGGCTGGAGCCTCTAAGACTACCTAACCCTTGTACCTCATATTGTTCATCAACGACTGGTGCACGCCATGTATGGCTGATATCCGCAAACAATGAAAGGTTTTTATTGGCTTGCCACATCATGCCTAAATGCGGTGACCAGCCGGTATAGGTTACACTACTATAGTCATGATTGACTTCTGGCGATTTATCGTTATATGTGGATGCGTTATTTTCTCTACCCTTGTTTCTGACATGATCATAGCGAACACCAGGCGTTACGGTGACGCTGCCTATTTTCAGGGAATCTTGAATGTAGAAGCTGTAAGTGAATTGATCTCCAGCAGGCATATAACCCGGTTGATAATAACCATAGTTGTAGTTTTTGTTCTTGATTTTGCTTTTATCGAACATCAGTACATTGCGTTCGTTTTTATGCCAACGGGTTCCCACCAGTAACTCATGTTCAATGATACCTGTTGAGAATGCGCTTTTATTGTTGATATCAACCAGATGATCGGTGTAATCAACCCAGCTTTTATTTCCTATAGAGGAGCTATAATTAGCTGTAACATCTTCTGGCCGATGGTCATTTTGCTCAGTTTTTGAATAAGCATAAATCATCGTCAGGTTCAACCAAGGATTGTTCTCTGGTGCGATATTCCATTTGGCAGTGTAGTTCTGATCGATTTGATGACGAAAAACGAGCTTCCTTTTCCATGCCTCATCCAAACCATATTTTTTTATATCGTAGACTGAAGGTACACTCATTTTTTTTCGTTTGGCTGCCCAAGGCTGCCAGCCATCTGATTCAGATCGCATAGCGGACAAGCTAATCGTATGGGCATCACTGGGATAAAAATTGGTTTTCAACAAATAAGATGTTTGGTTGTTTTGTGAAAACTCAAAATGTGTGCCATCAGGGCGTTTAATATTGTGCCCATCGCGCTTGCTCACATAAAGCAACCCATCAGCAAAGCCGTCAGGATCCCTGCCGTATATTGCACCACTACTGATCGATTGTCTGTCATTGGTGTGATAGCTTTGTTTGACAAAGCCACCCCAATCCTCATCAGGGCGCAGCAAATCGTTCGCCTCTTTTGTTACAAGTTTGACTGAACCACCAAATCCGCCATTACCGTTGAGTAAATTGTGTGGCCCTTTATCAACCTCTACCCGTTTGATTAACTCAGGCTCAATAAAGATAGAACCCTGACGATATTTCTCGAACCCTTTGGGTGCATCGTCCAATGTGACTTTGATATCTTCCTGATCGCCCATTCCCCAGATATTCAGTGTTTGCCCACCAGGACGCGGAGAGCCTGACATTGAAACACCGGGAAGCTGGTCGAGTAACTGAGCAACATTATCGGCCTGAGTGCGGTCAATATCTGCCTTTTTAAGTACTGAACTTCCCGCGCTGGTGCTGTTATGTAAACTTTCGACAACGGAAAGGGTGGGTAATTTCATTACCTCATTTTGCTTTTCCGGCTTTTGCTCTTTGGGGTCTTCGGTCGCGTAAACCGCGCTAGAGAATGCCGCTCCCAATACTAATGTCCCTGTTAAAATTTTCTGAATCATGGTAGCGATTGGGCGTTTTTCTAATTTTTGACTATTATTTGCCATAAATTTCCTGAAATATGATCAAGTGAAATATTTTCAAAGTAATAAGTCACCTGAGAAATCAAAAAAGGCAAATAAAAATGAGAATTATTTTTGTTTATCTGTGGTTTTGGGAAGCATACCATACGATGATAAGGTTTAACCCATAGATAGGTAGTGTGATTTTGGCATTGAAATTTAAGTTCAATTTCCTTACGTACAAGGGGGTCGTCAATGAAGAAAAAGATTCTTGGTTCTCTGATCTTGGCTGCTATCGCAATAGTAAGTGACACTCCATTGCACAAAACAAGCGCCAAAGTCTAGGCTGGCAGGATATTTTTTCGTGCTCACCGCCCAAATTATCTTTTTTTGCCTCCCTACACACGTCGTACTGGAGTTAATATCCTGAACACGCACACGATGTTCTGGAGTTGATTCATCAAGCTTGAAATTTAGTGGGTTAGGAATAGCTGCTATACACGAGTCATTTATTTTAGACAAATAATAAACGTCAACAGAACCTGGTTTAAAAGGCACGTTAAGACTTTTAGATAACCATTCATTCACAAATCTTATGTCATAATCTTGCCAAGCCAAAGCTGGCTGTATGATTAAAGATAACGCTATCAAAATTATATTAAATAATACTTTCATATCGCCCCCTTTTGATGAAATCACTCAAAAATAAAATTATTATTACTTCATCATTAATGGAGTACTGAAATGATAACTTCTATATCATCCAAGTTATTCACCTATCCGATTTCAGTATAAATAATCCTCTCTAATCAACGTAACTCAAAACTCAGCAAGCGACTAAAGAGATTTAATATGCCCCCCAACTGCACTATGTTATAAATACTATCTATCAATAGGTTAAAGGATGTGAAATATCGACTTTATCACATAAAAAAACCACTCATCGAAATAGATTAATACGTGATAATAGTTGAATAAATTGATTATATGCGAGGGATTTTTTACAAATGTGCAATCAAAATACCTTATTTATATAATTTTGTCAGAATAAAAATAAACTTTATTAATTATTCACTGACTTTTTTATGCCATCCTATCATCAAAACATATGCAATTTTCTAACGGAGCTGAGTCAAAACTGACTCTCCAATATTGATTAACTTATTTTATTGATATTCACAGGTGAAGAAATAATCCACTGCATTCATGTTACCTAGCACTAAACTTATTAATTAAACAAGGGAGTAAATATGAAAACTAAATATAACCAACCTAATACACCAACCTTAGAAGAAGATGAATTTGTCATAGTACCAACTCGAAAGTATGTAAAAGATTTAATTCAAAATCATGCTCAAAGCCGGAATCATCCTTATGCAACACTGCAAGATAAAGGACTTGTTACCCTAAGCAATGACATTAGTAGTGATAGCGAAACTAATGCCGCAACACCAAAAGCAGTAAAAATAGCATACGATTTAGCAAATACAGCTAATCAAAATGCCAGTAATGCAAATGAGAATGCCAATACTCGCTTGTCTAAGGATCAGAACGGTGCGGATATTCCTGATAAAGCAGAATTTGTGAAGAATCTTGGCTTATCAGAATTGGTTTATAGAACTGTAGGAAATGGATCAGACCAGATACCGGATATGAACAGTTTTGAATCAAAACTTAGTGAATCGGGTTATCAAACGCTCCCTGGTGGACTAATTATTCAATGGGGAGTTGTGAACGGTGGAATAAGAAATACGGACTTACGAAAATTTCCAATTCCATTTAAAAATAAGTGTTTTGTTGTAACTGGTAGTTATGTTAGAGGAGATCAGTGGGGGCAAGGCATATCTGCTGAAATTAGATCAAAAGAAGAATTCTTAATTGTTGTTCACGACTCACTTGGAAACTGGTCAAGTTCACAAGTACAATATATAGCTATCGGATATTAATTGTATTAGTCACAACTCAATCTAAAACATCCTACTCTGGATATCAGGGGCAATCTGATCCGCCCCTGTCTTTCTCGCTCAATGCCCATTGAGGAACATCATTCTGATAATTTCTTACCTTGCAAAACAATTTTTATTAGTTCATAAGCCATATTCACTTAGTCCCTTATGTTCATCAGGACGACGCCCTAATGGCCAGTAAAAAAGCCTTTCCGTCTCCTTGATTGGCATATCATTGATACATGCGAAACGACGTGTCATTAAACCTTGTCCAGTAAACTCCCAGTTTTCATTGCCAAAACTACGGAACCAATTATCTGAGTCATCATGCCATTCATAAGCAAAGCGTACAGCAATACGATTTTCATCAAATGCCCATAACTCTTTGATAAGACGGTAATCAATCTCCCTATTCCATTTGTGTGTCAAAAAATTGACAACGGCTTCACGTCCTTCCACAAATTCAGTACGGTTACGCCAGAATGTATCTTTTGTATACACTTGCGCGACCTTCTCTGGATTCCGGGTGTTCCAAGCGTCTTCTGCCAGACGGACCTTCAATTCAGCAGTTTCAAATGTGAATGGAGGTACAGGTTGCCTTATTTCCATAATAGTTTCCTTATTGCATGTAGACAGATCTGTCTACACACAGTAAATTAAGCGGGCTGGTCTGTCCACATAAATAATAATTGCATGAGGAGATAAGGGATTATGAGTAAAAAAGTATCCAAAGCTCGTGAGCGCATACTAAAAGCAGCCCACATGTTGTTTTACCGTGATGGTATACGAGCTACAGGCATTGACCGCATCATTAAGGAATCTGAGGTAACGAAAGTCACGTTCTATCGCCACTTTCCATCCAAAAATGACCTGATACTGGCCTTTCTTGATTATCGCCATGAACAGTGGATTCAGTGGTTTAGAGGATCTCTCCAGGCTAACATAAATCGTTCTAGCTCACCGACTGAAGCTCTGACAAAAACATTAGCTGAATGGTTCAACTCTAATGAATTCAGAGGGTGTGCATTCATCAATACAGTCATCGAAATAGGAAAGGAACAACCACAAGTTATTCCTCTTATTCAGGCGCATAAAAAGCAAATGGAACAGGTAATTGCGTCTTCTCTACCCCCAAAACTTAACGGAAAACGTCTGGCGCAGAAATTTGCTTTACTTGTCGAAGGGGCGATCATTATGATGCAACGCACTGGGCACAGTGATGAAGTATTGTCACTGTTGCAAGAGTGCCTATTGGATATTGCTATGTCTGAATGACTACGAATTAACGGTCATGTATCCAACCCGTTGGTATAGCACATAATTATTTCTGTATCTTTGAGTTGTAATATCCTAATCATAATTATCAGTGAAGAGTAAAAAATAATGAGAAAAGGTATTGTTATACACGATTATGTTAGCGCTTATCCAAATCCGATCAAATTACAAGCTGGAGATATTGTTTCGATCAGCCATAGCGATATTGAGTACCCTTACTGGATTTGGACTACAAACTCTTTAAATGTCAGTGGCTGGGTTCCTCAACAAATTCTGGATCTCATTTATCCTGATAACGCAATATGTAAGGAAGATTACACCGCTCACGAGTTAACAGTAAAAGCGGGAGAATATCTGTATCTGGGCCGAGTATTAAATGGTTGGTATTGGGCATATAAAGACTCAGGGGAAGCAGGCTGGATGCCTCAGGAATATATAGATTCTAAGATGCCATAATGATACAGCCATCCCAGTATTAACCACAATATTGTGATTGTATTGTCTTCTTATTATCAAGGTATTCAATAATATTTGAGATACGTTACTGGGCAAAGGAGACTAAAATAATGAAGTTTATTCCCGATTATAATCATATCCATGCAGCACATTCTCGTATTAAACCCTATATCAATAAGACGCCTGTATTCACATCAACAACTGTCAATAAACTCTTTGACGCTACAGTCTATTTCAAATGTGAAAACTATCAAAAAATGGGAGCATTCAAATTCCGCGGAGCCATGAATGCGCTATCCCAGTTTAATGATGAACAGAAAAAAGCAGGGGTTATTGCTTTTTCATCCGGCAATCATGCACAGGCAATTGCGCTGGCAGCTAAATTACTGAATATTTCAGCCACCATTGTCATGCCACACGATGCTCCTCAGGCTAAGATAACAGCAACAAAAGGTTATGGTGGTAAAGTCGTTTTTTATGACAGATATACTGAAAATCGTGAAGAAATCGGCCGGCAACTGGCGGAAAAACACGGTATGACACTCATTCCACCTTTCGATCATCCCCATATCATTGCAGGTCAAGGCACCGCAGCTAAGGAGCTATTTGAAGAAATCGGCGAGTTGGATGCTCTGTTTATACCCCTTGGCGGTGGGGGATTATTATCTGGCTCTGCGCTTGCCGCTGCTCACTTATCCCCTACATGTCAGGTTTTTGGTGTCGAGCCGGCAGCCGGTAATGACGGTCAGCAATCTTTTAAAAAAGGTGAAATAGTTCATATAGACACCCCAAAAACCATTGCAGATGGTGCCCAAACACAGCACTTAGGGCAACACACGTTTGCCATCATTCGCCACCTTGTCCAAGATATTCTTACTGCGTCAGATGATCAATTAATTGATGCCATGTACTTTTTGGCAGAGCGAATGAAAACCCTTGTCGAGCCTACCGGTTGTTTGGGATTTGCTGCGGCAAAAGCAATGCGGGAACAATTGCAAGGGCAACGTATCGGAATTATCTTGAGTGGCGGAAATATTGATATAAAACGATATGCACATCTGTTAGCAAACAAGATCTAATGAGCATTCATTGTCTAACAATTAAAATAGCCGATTAGCATGATAAAAACGGGGAAACTGTTTCTACTTAACTTTTTCCTGCTCCTTCTTTAACTTCCGCCATAGCGTCGTGCGGCTAATGCCCAGATATTCCGCTGCCGCACGCCGATTACCTGAAAACCGCGCCACAATCTCATGTACTGAAATATCGTGTACTGAAGACGTGTTTTCAATAAAAGAAGGGGACGCAATTTGAGCGGATTTCATACTGCTAATAGTATTGGTGCCAATCTGGCGCTCAGGTGACAGTGATAATATCAATGCAGAGGTTAACGCCTGTTCTGGATGTGCACTTAAATAGAGCGCTATCCGTTCCATTAAGTTACGTAATTCACGCACATTGCCCGGCCAATGATAGACGTGCAACACGTCATGACACCCAGCAAGCTCTTGTATTCTCAATGCAGAAACGGGTAAGTTAAGTACCGCAAAAGCCCGTTGTAAGTACGCTATCGCCAACAAACCAATATCATCTCCCCTCTCCCTTAAGGCAGGTATGTTGATCCGCAATACACTCAAACGGTAGAACAAATCTGCCCGAAAACGCCCTTCCCTGACCCAGGTATCCAAATCACAATGCGTCGCACAGATGATCCGCACCTCGACAGCAATCGGGCGATATCCACCCACCCTGACAACCGATTTTTCCTCCAATACCCTTAATAACCGCGTTTGCAAAGGCAACGGCATTTCACCGATTTCATCCAGAAATAACGTCCCCCTATGTGCAATTTCAAATAACCCCGCACGCCCGCCACGTCGTGAACCAGTGAAAGCGCCTTCTTCATAGCCAAACAGTTCAGCCTCCAGCAAAGACTCAGTAATCGCGCCACAGTTAACCGCCACAAACGGCCGTGGATGCTTACCCGCGAGTTGCCCATACCGCAAGGTATATTCATGATGAATAGCCTGTGCCACCAACTCTTTTCCCGTACCGCTTTCTCCCTGAATTAACACTGTTGCCGTTGAACGGGAGTACAGCATAATTGTATTGCGCACCTGTTCTACCGCAACAGAATTGCCTCTGATATCGTTGATTGTATGCCGTGTGCGTAGTTTATCTTCTGTAGGATAAGGCGAAATCACAGCCTGATTCAGTTTGCTCATCCGGGCCATATCTAAAGCATCCCGAAATGCCTGCCGAATCGAATCCGCTGAATAGACAAAAACCCCCACTAACCCAGCTTCATAAGCAAGATCGGTAATCAATCCTGCCCCGACAATCACTTTGATGCCCATCGCTTTCAAAGCATTAACCTGCGCCCTGGCATCTTCCTCTGTGACATAACTGCGTTGTTCAATGCGCAAATTGAAACGCTGCTGAAATTCTTCTAATGCAGGCAACGTATTCTGGTAGGTAATCACCCCCATTCGGGAACTGATTTGTCGGGCACGCGCCAATGCCTGCATAACATCAAATCCGCTGGCTTTAGCAATAATCATCGGCACGGATAAACGGCTTTTTAAATAGGCTCCATTAGACCCAGCGCAAATCACAGCATCACAATGCTCGGTTTCTAGCCGTTTGCGAATATGTTGAACCGCCCGTTCAAAACCCAACTGAATCGGTGTGATATCAGCTTGATGATCAAATTCCGGTGTAATATCACGAAAAAGATCAAACAGCCTGGAAACAGAGACTGTCCAAATCACGGGTTTGTTGTTATCACGTTCCCCTGAGTGTGCTGATGCCATATCTCCTCCCCCATTTCTTGTATACTGTTTCACCGCCAAAACATGAAACAAAAATGAAACATATTTGATTCAAGATGAAACAAATATACATTATAGCCAATAGCTAAACAGTAACCACCCATCAACCAAAACCTATTCATCCAATTAATTTAGATAATAAAAACAATACGATTGTTATATCCCTGCGGGTTCACTTTCCCGCTTTTAAAGTATTGGCATAAACCTTGCTATAAACATTTCCATAGTAACAATCAAACACAGATCGGTTTCATTTTAGTAACAATGGGGTTGTATATGGCATTTTCTTCCGCTGGTTTAGCTTTTCGTCAGGCAATAAAGGACGAATCTCCGCTACAAGTCGTCGGAACCATCAATGCAAACCATGCATTGATGGCAAAACAGGCAGGTTACAAGGCGATTTACCTTTCAGGCGGTGGGGTTTCCGCAGGTTCACTGGGGCTACCCGATTTGGGGATCTCTACGCTGGATGATGTGTTGATTGATGTCCGCCGCATTACTGATGTCTGTGACTTACCGCTGCTTGTCGATGCCGATATTGGATTCGGTTCCTCAGCGTTTAATGTCGCCCGCACAATTCGTTCTATTATTAAAGCAGGGGCTGCAGGTGTCCATATTGAAGATCAGGTCGGTGCTAAACGTTGTGGCCATCGTCCAAATAAAGAAATTGTCTCCAGACAGGAGATGGTAGACCGTATCAAGGCTGCCGTTGATGCCCGCACTGATGAGAATTTTGTCATTATGGCCCGCACAGATGCACTGGCCGTAGAAGGGTTAGATGCCGCACTGGACAGGGCCGCAGCTTATATCGCAGCGGGTGCCGATATGCTGTTCCCTGAAGCAATCACAGAGCTGCCTATGTATCAGGAATTCGCGTCCAGAACGCAGGTTCCCGTTTTAGCGAATATTACCGAGTTCGGTGCTACGCCGCTCTTTACAATCGAAGAATTAAGGCGCGTAAACGTCGCCATTGCCCTTTACCCTCTATCGGCATTTCGGGCGATGAATAAGGCGGCCGAACAGGTCTATACCACTTTGCGTCGGGATGGCACCCAGAAAAATGTCATCAATATGATGCAAACCCGTAATGAACTTTATGAAAGCATCAACTACTACGATTTTGAACGAAAACTGGATGCCCTGTTTTCCCAGAAAAATAGCAGAGGTGATACTTATGAGTAAGCAGAATACGACAGCGGGAGTCTCTGAATCTACACCCATCAAACCCAAAAAATCAGTTGCACTGTCCGGTGTTACGGCAGGCAATACGGCGCTCTGTACCGTTGGCAAAAATGGCAATGAGTTACATTACCGTGGCTATGATATTCTCGATTTGGCCGCCCATTGTGAATTTGAAGAGGTCGCTTATCTTCTCATCCACGACAAGCTTCCCTCCCGTGCAGAATTAACTGCCTACAAAAACAAATTGAAATACTTGCGGGGCCTGCCCGGCAGCGTTAAAGCCGCCTTGGAAGCACTGCCTGCGATGGCGCATCCTATGGATGTCATGCGTACTGGTGTTTCTGTACTGGGTTGTACTTTGCCAGAAAAAGAAGATCACAACCTGGCGGGTGCCCGCGATATTGCTGATTGCTTACTCGCCTCGCTCAGTTCAATACTGCTTTATTGGTATCACTACAGCCATCATGGCCGCCGCATTGAAGTTGAAACCGATGATGATTCCATTGGCGGACACTTTCTCCATCTCTTGCATGGTCAAAAACCACAGGGATCATGGGAAAAAGCCATGCAGACTTCCCTTATCCTGTACGCCGAGCATGAATTTAATGCTTCTACCTTTACCAGCCGGGTCATTGCGGGTACTGGATCAGATATTTACTCTGCCATTATCGGGGGGATTGGTGCCCTGCGGGGACCAAAACATGGCGGGGCCAATGAAGTTTCATTTGAAATCCAGCAACGTTATGACACTCCCGCGCAAGCCGAGGCCGATATTCTGGCCCGTTTGGAGAGAAAAGAAGTCATCATGGGTTTTGGTCATCCGGTTTATACTGTTTCCGATCCCCGCCATAAAGTGATTAAAGAAATTTCCCGGCAACTGTCTCAGGAAGCAGGGGCGCCTCAGATGTATGACATTGCGGATCGGATTGAATCCATAATGTGGGATAACAAGAAAATGTTCCCGAATCTCGATTGGTTCTCTGCGGTTTCCTATCACATGATGGGAGTCCCTACTGCCATGTTTACCCCGCTGTTTGTGATTGCCCGTACTTCCGGTTGGGCCGCTCACATTATTGAACAACGTATTGATAACAAAATTATCCGTCCATCCGCTAACTATATTGGCCCTGAAAATTTGGCATTTATACCGATTGAACAACGTTAATAATTCGATTTAAGGATTAATTATGTCTACCTCTGTTGTTAACAACCGTCCTGATTACGATCAGGTGATTGTAGATATTGTGGATTATGTCATGGACTACACCATTACATCCCCAATTGCTTACGCCACAGCCCACCACTGCCTGATAGATACTTTGGGTTGTGGACTGGAAGCGCTGGAATATCCCGCCTGTACAAAGTTATTAGGGCCAATTGCGCCGGGCACAACGGTGCTTAATGGCGCGCGTGTACCCGGAACTCAATTTCAGCTCGATCCTGTTCAGGCTGCATTCAACATTGGAGCCATGATCCGCTGGCTTGATTTCAATGACACCTGGCTGGCGGCCGAATGGGGACATCCTTCTGATAATCTTGGCGGAATACTTGCCACCGCCGACTGGTTGTCCAGAAATGCGCTTGCCCACGGAGAAAAACCACTCACCATGTGGGATATTCTGACAGCGATGATTAAGGCGCATGAAATTCAAGGCTGTCTGGCATTAGAAAATGCTTTCAATAAAGTCGGATTGGATCATGTCGTTTTAGTCAAAGTGGCATCTACGGCGGTTGTTGCCCAAATGCTGGGGCTGAAACGGGAAGAAATATTAAGTGCGGTTTCATTAGCCTGGGTTGACGGACAATCCTTGAGAACTTACCGCCATGCCCCCAATACCGGCTCTCGCAAATCCTGGGCGGCGGGAGATGCAACTTCCCGTGCCGTACGTCTGGCGTTGATAGCCCAAACAGGCGAAATGGGCTATCCCTCCGTATTGACGACCAAAACTTGGGGGTTTTATGACGTCCTGTTCAATGGTCAGCCCTTCAAATTCCAGCGCCCTTATGGCTCTTATGTGATGGAAAATGTGCTGTTCAAAATCGCTTTCCCGGCAGAATTCCATTCACAAACTGCGGTAGAAGCGGCTATGATCTTACATCAGCAACTGAAAGAGCGCGGCAAGGGCATTGAAGATATTGCTCACATCACAATACGCACCCACGAAGCCTGTATCAGGATCATTGATAAACGAGGACCATTGAATAATCCCGCCGACAGGGATCACTGCATTCAATATATGGTTGCTATTGCACTGATTTTTGGTCGTCTGACGGCGGCGGATTATGAAGATGATATCGCGGCCGATCCACGCATTGACGCCTTGCGGGAAAAAATAGTCTGCGTCGAAGACCCCGATTTTACCCGTGATTATCACGATCCCGAAAAACGCGCCATCGCCAATGCGCTGACGTTGACATTCACCGATGGCACCCAACCGGACGAAGTTAAAATCGAATTCCCGCTTGGACACGCCCGTCGCCGCAAAGAGGGCATTCCGCTATTAGAGGAGAAATTCAAAACCAATCTGGCGCGTCGCTTCCCGCAAGAGCAGCAACAAAAAATTTTAGCGGTATCTCTTGACCTGATGTCATTGAGAGACATTCCGGTAAACGAATACCTTGATTTGTATGTCATATAATGTGTATACCAATCCAACTTCAAGATGCGTGTTATATTTCCCCGCATAGCGGGGAAATATAAGGTCTTGCGGATTGCAGCTTGAAGTTTATCGGGTATATACCCCTGAGCGATGGATGTAGGAGAGATTATGTCATTCCAAGATTTCTATCAGCATTCAATTGATGATCCCGCTACTTTCTGGGCAGAACAGGCTGAACGAATACACTGGCAACAGCCTTTTGAACAAGCGCTGGATCATAGTCATCCCCCGTTTGCCCGTTGGTTTTGTGGGGGAAAAACTAATCTCTGCTACAACGCACTCGACCGCTGGTTGGAAAGCCAACCCGATGCCAGAGCACTGATTGCCATTTCAACGGAAACTAAAACCAATAGCGAACGAGTTTTCACCTATAAAGAATTACATCGGGAAGTGAATCGAGCCGCCGCCATCATGTTGTCGCTCGGCGTAAAAAAAGGCGATCGTGTCGTTGTTTATATGCCAATGGTGGCCGAAGCCCTGTTTATTTTACTGGCCTGTGCCCGTATTGGGGCAATCCATTCAGTCGTATTTGGCGGTTTTGCTTCCCACAGTCTCGCTACCCGATTAGATAACGCCGAACCGGTTTTAGTCGTCTCAGCGGATGCGGGTTCACGTGGGGGAAAAATCATTCCTTATAAACCTCTGCTTGATGAAGCTATTGCGTTAGCCAAGCACACGCCCCGTCATGTTTTGATGGTAGATCGCGGGCTATCCGATATTCATTGGGTGAACGGCAGGGATATAGATTTTGCCACACTACGGCAGCAGCATCTTGATGCGGAAGTTCCTGTCACCTGGCTCGGTTCCAATGAAACGTCTTGTGTGCTCTATACATCAGGTACAACCGGAACCCCGAAAGGGGTTCAACGTGATGTCGGCGGTTATGCCGTAGCGCTGGCAACATCAATGGACCTTATTTTTGGTGGTAAGGCAGGCGGCGTTTTTTTCTGCACATCGGATATTGGCTGGGTTGTCGGGCACTCTTATATTGTCTATGCCCCCTTGATCGCCGGCATGGCTACCATCATGTATGAAGGTCTCCCGATACGCCCGGATGCGGGCATCTGGTGGCAAATTGTCGAAAAACATCGTGTCACCCGAATGTTTTCTGCCCCTACAGCAATCCGCGTTCTGAAAAAATACCCGACGGATTGTATCGCCAAATATGATATCTCATCGCTTGAAACACTCTATTTAGCGGGAGAACCCCTTGATGAACATACCGCCCGTTGGATTACCGAAACTATTAATGTGCCTGTCATTGATAACTACTGGCAAACTGAAACAGGCTGGCCCATTATGGCAATTGCCCGCAGTCTGGATGACAGGCCAGGCTGTTTTGGCAGCACCGGCTTTCCCATGTACGGTTTTAACGTCAAACTGCTCAACGAACTGACGGGGCAGGAATGTGGGGATAATGAAAAAGGAATGCTGGTCATCAAAGGCCCTTTGCCACCGGGTTGCATCCAGACCATCTATGGCGACGATCCCCGTTTCATTAATACTTACTGGAGTCACTTTGACCAGCAAGTTTATTCGACATTTGACTGGGGGATACGTGACAGCGAGGGGTATTATTTTATTCTGGGACGTTCGGATGATGTGATTAACGTTTCCGGCCATCGTTTGGGAACACGAGAGATTGAAGAGTGCATTGCCAGCCACGAAGATGTCGCCGAAATTGCCGTCATTGGTGTCAAGGATGAAATAAAGGGACAAGCTGCCGTGGCGTTTGCTGTCCTCAAAGAAGGACGAGAAATCCAGAGTGCTGACCATTTTGCCACATTGGAGAAAGCATTAATGGAATTGGTTGATAAGAAAATCGGCAGCGTCGGACGTCCGGTTCGGGTCTATTTTGTGACGCAATTACCGAAAACCCGTTCAGGAAAAATGTTGCGCCGTACCATGCAGGCTATTTGTGAAGGACGTGAGCCAAGCGATATTGCCCTGATTGAGAACCCCGCAGCCTTGGAAGCCATTCGGGATGCAATATCTCATTAGTCAATGGATGAAGGATCAACCTATGATAACCATTGATATTTGGTATGGCTCGGTTGATAAACAGCGCAGTTATGCACTATCAGCCATACCAAGTATTCGCAATCAGAAACAACTTGCCCAAACTAAGAAATTAGAAACGATAGCCAAAGCCGATATTAAAACTCGTTCCCCCATGCTGATGTGCTTTTTGATAAATGACTTTGTTCAATAGCACTATCATCATTATTTTCTGTAAATTTCCCTTTAAGGGAAGCAATACCCATTTGCCCATACATGCTGATATATTCATTAATATGGTAAGTGGGACCTTTCATAGATGAGTAATAATTAAATTTTGCCTTGTAAGCCTCTTCACTCTCTTCTCTCTCGCCCTTAGCAAGGGTAAATGAAGATAATATTCCCCACTCATTATTAAGTTCATAACGATAATTTAGTGTTGCGCTCTTTAATGCTTTTTCTTGTTGTAGTTTGATATGTGCATAACCTACAGAGATAGCTTGAGCTTCTGCCTGTGTACATGAGCAAAATAGTAAACCTAGAGCCAGAGTCGATCCCACAATTGAATTTTTCATTCTAACTATCCATTGTCTATATAACTGTTAAAAATACTGATTATACTGCCGGAGATAGACTTCAAAGGTGGGATAATCCGAGAGAGATCAATAATATTTCTAAGGTTAGATGTTTTTTATGCAACCTTGCATTTTGTTTAATCCGCATTTAATGTCGCAGAGTTATTATACTTTTGTACTACATTTTCCCAGCTACTTTTACCCATTTCAGCTCCGTTCCTATACGGAGCTTTTTTTTCCCAGATAAATAGATTAACGCTTTTATACCAATCAATGCGTTATTTTAGGCTCTTTTCGTGCAGCTTCTGCCCATTCCACCATTGCAGGATGTTTTGACATACGATCAACCCATCCCTGACTGATTGCAGAAAATTTCAATCCGTAGGTTTGGGCGCGGAAAACCACAGGGGCATAAAATGCATCAACAGCCGTAAATTTATCTCCCGCCAGCCATTCACCCCCAAACCTAGTTAGCCCTTCTGCCCAAAGTGCATCAATTCGTTCAATATCGCACTGTAATTCGGGTGTTATTTCATTAAGCTCATTACGAATAGAACAATTCATCGTGCAAAACTGACGTAATGTTGCAAATCCAGAATGCATTTCTGCCGCAGCACTTCTCGCCCATGCCCTGGCTATTTTATCTGATGGCCAAACTTGTATATGTTCTTCAGCAAGATATTCCACAATTGCCAGAGAATCCCAGACAGTAATCTCTCCATCAATCAGACAAGGAACCAAACCCGTAGGTGAAAATGCCTGGAATTTCTCACGGCTGCTTTTAGCATCTTCAAAATAGCTCAACTTTTCATTAAAAGGTATATCCAACACTTTGAGCAAAATCCACGGACGCAGTGACCAGGAAGAGTAATTTTTATTGGCTATCCACAATGTATACATCGTCTTTCTCTCTATACTCGATAAACTTCAAGTTGCAATCCGCAAGACGACGTGAGGCCTTATATTTCCCCGCTGCGCGGGGAAATATAACACGCATCTTGAAGTTGGATTGGTATATAATAATGAAACAGTGTAATTAAATAAAATTTAATATTTTCCTATTAAAATAGTGAATTATTTAATACATTATAAAATACCATATTATTAGAATAACACCCCATAAAAAATAAAATAACACATAAAATAAAGAAATTAATTCACTACGCAATTTAAAAACTCTCGGCTATATTGTAGAAACATCTTTATATTAAAAATAAGGATATAATATGTCATTCAAAAACACCTCCACCAGCTTTGGCCATATTTCTATTTTAATTCATTGGCTAGCCGCACTCGCTGTTTATGGAATGTTTGCACTTGGATTATGGATGGTCACATTAAGTTATTACGATAACTGGTATCATCGTGCTCCTGAGCTGCATAAAAGTATAGGTAGTTTATTATTTATTGTCATGATTATTCGGGTAGTATGGCGATTTATTTCGCCACCACCAAAACCCTTGGCAAGCTACAGTCTTTTTATACGCCTCAGTTCACAATTGATGCAACTCACTCTCTACATCACCTTATTTGGTATTCTATTTAGTGGATATCTTATTTCTACCGCCGATGGGCAACCTATCAGCATTTTTGGCTGGTTTGAAATTCCTGCAACCTTAACAGGTCAAGGCATACAGGCTGATACGGCGGGCGTTATTCATCTTTATCTTGCCTGGATTGTTGTCGTGCTCTCCCTATTACATGGGCTTGCGGCACTGAAACATCACTTTATTGAAAGTGACACCACCCTAAAAAGAATGTTTGGTTACAAACCAAATTAAAATGACTTTTGGAGAATTATTATGCTGAAAAAGACGCTAGTAGCCCTGACCGTAGGGGGATGGCTTATGAGTACAGGAAGCGCACTCGCTGCTGATTATAAGTTCGATAAAATAGGCCAACATGCCTTTATTGAATTTCGTATTCAGCATTTAGGATTTAGCTGGCTTTATGGGGGTTTTAAGGATTTCGATGGTAACTTTACTTTTGATCCGCAAAATCCGGCAAACGATAAAGTGAATGTGGTTATCAAAACCGATAGTGTAGATACCAAACATGCCGAACGAGATAAGCATTTACGTGGATCTGACTTTTTGAACAGTAATAAATATCCTGAAGCTAAATTCACATCAACGAATGTTAAGAAAGAAGGTGAACATTACTTTATTACCGGCGATCTCACATTAAATGGTGTAACCAAGCCTGTCACACTAGACGCAAAATTGATCAATGCCGGAAACGACCCGTGGGGAGGATATCGCGCGGGTTTTGAGGCGACAGGCAAACTCAGACTAAAAGACTTTAATATTAAAGAAGATCTGGGACCAAAATCTCAGGAAGTCGAACTGATCATTTCCGTTGAAGGCGTGCGGGAAAAAGCCTAATCATAAAAGAACGCGGTAAGAAAAACGTACCGCGTTCTATTTTATCCCCTTCGGCTTTCAAAATACCTATTGGGTCATCAGTTCATTAATATGACGCGTTATTGATGCCAACGCATTATGGGCATCATAATCTGCCTTAATGATCTGTGACTGCTGGTGCCATATCGGGGAAGATAATATCCTTGTCACCGCCTGATATAATTGCTGCTCACTTGGTGTATCAGTATGCAAACTGATACCACAACGTGACCAGATAACGCGGGCGACGGCCTCCAGCTTACCATCTCCTGTTCCCGCGACCACCAAAGGGACACCGTGACGAATGGCTGAATTCAGTGAACCATATCCACCATTGGTAATAAAAATTGATGATTTTGGAAGCCAGTGTTCAAAATTGAGATACTCTACCACTCTGGCATTTTCTGGCAGATCGTTGCCCAGGACATCAATAGAACGGCCACCGGTAATCGCTAATACCCGAACTGGCAACGTTGCCAATGCGTGCAATGCCGGTAATATCAATTGGCTAAAATCAATATTAGCCAGTGTTCCCTGAGTCACCAGAATCAAGGGCTGGCTCTCATCCGGCCAACTGATTTGCGTTTTATCCTCTTCCACTTTCACCGGTAATGAGCCAATAAACTCCACCGTTTCAGGTAAATCATCACGAGAAAATTCAAATGACTGAGTTGCCAGTTGTAAGAAACGATCAACTCCGCTCATCAAAACATCATTATGATCTCCTGTCAGTGGGAGACAATCTACAGCAGCAAGTGACTGATTGAATGCGGCCCTGACCTGTTCAATTAATTGGTGCGTTTCCTCATCGACCAATTGCTCGCGTGTTAAATCAGCAGGTAATAATTCAGGTGGGATCCTGGCCCCCCAGAATATGGCATCTTTTGCTGACCACGGCAGCGGAGAAACACCAATAGCAATGACAGGAATACGTTTTTCAGCCGGTTTCTGCAATAACGGCAGCACTGAATAAAAGGTATTATCGATAATGAGCAGGTCAGCTTGTCCTTCTTCGATCACTTGCATCAATTGTTTCGATAACACAGGAATAGGTTCGGCAAAAAATCGCCTTAGCGATAGTGCCATCTGAGTATTTCCCGGTGGATGTTCTGCCCGTTCGGGAAAATATTTTTCCAGATAGCGGTAATCCACATCGACTTGCTTATCGAAAGGAATAAAAGTGGCTCCTAACGCTTCTCCCTTCTGTTGAAACAAGGAACCACTGAATATTGTGACATCGTGTCCCTGTCCTATTAAATGCTCCGCAATAGTGAATATTGGTAAAACATGACCAGGCGTTGCAACCGCAGCTAAGACAATACGCGACATTAATCAAACCTCCTTCAAGGTAACGTCTACTTAATCGGCACTGGAAACAGAACCGGAAACAGAAATAGTACGGAAGCTGTGATTTTTACACACGGGCACGCCGTGGATATGCACCCGTTGAATATGACGAGGAGAACGGGAAATAAAAGCTTCACGTCCATGTAATAAAGTGAAGTTATCGCAAACCGCAATGTCACCAGACTGCCATTGGTGGGCGTAGAAATAACGCGGATCATACAATCGGTTATACAATGTTTCCTCAAGAGCTTGTTGCTCTTCGTGTGACATGCCATCTATCTTCAAAGCGTGATGATCAGCATACTTCACATCTTCTTTGCCCATCGGCTCATTATAACGCATCACCCATTTTTTACCGTCGGGATGAAGACAAACCAACGGTGAAGTCACTTCGCCGCCATAATGTGTCACTCGTCTTGTACGGTAAGTAATAGTCGTATTTTTCCATGCATTACGCTCATCATCACTGGTCTCAGTAATCAATTGTTCCGTGTTGACAAACGTGGTGCGCCCTCCTTGAGCCGCTTCGGGGGCAGATACACAGTGAAATATCTGAAATTCAGGGATCGTTTCCCTATACATTCCATCCCAATGCAACGGTACACTACTGCTATCCAGAACATGGTCAGAGGGTTTCGGAGACTCCATAACATCCAATACAGCACCAAATGGCCACATCATGATTTCACCCCAACGGCCAGAATATTCCGCTAATTTCTCTTTATCCGTAAAACCGGATTGAAAGCCACGCAATACAACCAGCAGATGAGTTCGGGCTAATTCACGCAAAGCATCAACCGACAGTGCGGTAATATCCTGCTCAGGGTAATTGGGCGTAATTAATACGCCAAAAGGTTTCATCGCCTCAATATGACAATCAAGTTCATAGGTATTCATGATTTCTCTCTCTAAAATACGGTATACCACGTGGTTATTCTGCTTATGCTGTCGCTGTTTGGAATTCTGTTTGCGGGTTTTCTTCTGATGACATTTCAATCACGTAATGGCTTGGAACACCCCGAATTTCGATCAGCTTTCCATTCATCTTTTTCACTTCATCGCTTTTCATCAGTACAAACTGACCATTAATATTGGCCGCAACGCCGTGCCACGGCGTCAACCAATCATCGCGGGTTGGCATCATATGAATACCAATTTTGATACTGTCCACGGGCTGCGGGTGAATAGAAAGACGGATCGCCAAAGGGAACTGTTCTGCCAACAAATTACCCCACGCCCAGCTACGTTGAATAACCCCAGCCGAGCGCTGGCGTGCATCTTTTTGCAACGCATTTTTTGAACCTGTATATTCCGGCAATAAGCTATCTTCATAAAGAAAACGAGTAATCGCCCGATATAATTGAACACCTTCTTCCGTTTTTTTAAGTTCTTCTTTGATCTCCTCGATTGAAGAGGCGTAACGACTAACCAATAATTCACGCAGTTGATCGTAATCATTAGTATATTGCGTTAGTGATTCAACGTTACCAAGATTAAAAACTGAAAGATGAGTCGCGCCCAGTTCATGCAACAATTTTTCAATTTCTAATTGATAATGGGTAATTGTGTCATCATCGACAAGAATAAGATCACTAAAAACATGACCATCAGAACAAATAACAATATTTGCCCCAGGTGGATAATAAAGCTGAATACGCTGACAAAGGGAATTCAGAAAAATCAGTGATAATTTTTCTGCCATATCCGGCATTTTACCCAATACTTTTCTAGGATTGGGGGATTTTGTCGGAAAGGCAGGTAAAATACATTCGATAGGTTTCCCTTGCTCCACAAATGCACGGATACGTGGTAGCTGAACCTCGGAAACCTTTTTTTCTTCATCTTGAAGTGTATATTCAGACTCAGGAAAACGACGTCGATACTGCAATAATTCGTGTAAAATTTTGTCAGACACTTCTTCTATGTCAAGATGTTCCATAATTCATTCCTAATTTATTACATTTACATCACGGCTAATTAATGCAATTGGCGATATTGCTGGGTATAAAACATCAGCTCACATGCTTTCAAATATATAAAAAAACACAGAAATAAAACTTACAGCATGGAAGTTACAATATACAACCAAATTCAACCACAAATACACTGAGTTTTTTTATTGTATCTCTTTTTATTACATGTGTTATACAACCATAAAAATCATGAACATAAATATATATCATTATAATTTCATAAAAAAATTAAAATTTTTAAAAATTTAATTCAATTTTTTTGATGATGTTACAAAACAAAAATAAAGTTCAAATTTTTTAGAAAATATTATTTTTTAAATCTATATTATTTATATATCCAACATTATTTGTTACGGAATAAAAAATAATGCATAACGAATTTACCAATAAATCCGAAAACGAGGGAGCAACAACCCCATATACTCAAAATCAACTCATTAAATCGCGCTGCGTTATTATTGCGGGAGAAATTAATCAACAACTCGCTGAAAAGGTAATAACGCAGCTAATAATTTTTCAGGAAATCAGTAGTGATCCAATAAAAATATTTATCAATAGTCAAGGTGGGCACGTTGAAGCAGGTGATACCCTGCATGACATGATCAAATTTATCAAACCCAGGGTCGTGATGATTGGTACTGGTTGGGTTGCAAGTACTGGCTTTCTGGTATCAATTAATTTAAGAAGGTATTGCAGTCATTGCCGGCTCAATCAAACTCATCAGTTCTTCTTTTGACACGCCATCACGTGACTGCAATGAAATGGCCTGTATAATCCCCAAAAAATATGATGCCAATTTTCCAACATTGGTATCATCGGGTAACTCACCATCTTTTACCCCTTTTTCTATCCGACTATGAATCAATGCGAGTGTGTTTTTACGCACAGTTTTAAGATAAGCATGAACATCCTCATTTTCTTGAGAATGGTTAATCACTCCTAAAATCAGCAAACAGCCGCCGGATCGGTTCGAAGTCACCACCTCGATAGAGCACTCTAACATTGCTCGCACACCTTCCCTTACACTAACAGCTTCATTAAGACTGTCCATTGCTTTAGCCCCGACTGTTTTAATATAGAGTTCAACCGCTGCATAAAAGGCTTTTTTCTTACTGCCAAATGCCGAATAGAAACTCGGTGGGTTGATATTCATCGCAACCGTGAGATCAACAAGTTGTGTACCTTCATAACCTTTATTCCAAAACAGCTCCATTGCTTGTTGAAGCGCAATATCACGATTAAAACTTAAAGGACGTCCTCGTTGTGCCATCATATGTACCATTGTTATTTTTGTAGTAACTATAACATAAATATATTGACCCATTTTCGCAAGTCATATAATTTTGTAATCCCTACTACATAAATGATCAACAAAAGACGCTAATTATGGAAAACTTAAGCCCTAGTAATATGAATAATTGCCATACTACGAAAAAGCATAAATCGATTCCTCTGGCCATTTACATCCTAACCATCGGTATCTTCACTATAGTGACTAGTGAATTTCAAGTGACGGGAATGGTACCAATTATGGCTTACGATTTAGGCGTATCCATTTCTCAAATTGGTTATCTTGTTTCCTTATATGCTTTAGCCATGGCGTTTGGTGGCCCACTTCTCGCTACGGGATTATTAAAAACATCCCCCAAAACAGCATTAATTAGCCTATACGTGACTTTCATTATCGGTGAAATCCTTGGTGCACTTGCAAATTCCTATCCCATGCTAATGGTCGCAAGGATTATTACTGGTGCCGCTTCGGGAGCCTTCTTTGGTGTTGCACTGGCAATCTGTGTGGAAATCGTAAGGGAACAGCAACGAGCATGGGCAATTTCTATTGTACTTTCCGGCATTATGTTGGGAACGATCTTAGGGCTACCCATGGCTAACTTAATAGGCACATATGTCGATTGGAGAGAAAGTTTTTGGACAACCAGTGTATTAGCCACAATAGCAAGTGTTATCAGCATATTTTACCTTCCCTCTATCCCCAAAATCCCTGCTATTAGTTTACGTGCGGAACTAAGAGAACTAAAAAATCTGAAATTATGGTGTGTTTTTTCCACCAGCTTGCTGATTATCGGGGCAACTTTTGCGGCATTTACTTACTTTATACCAATATTAAAAGAGGTAACGGGTTATAGTGATGATATGATCGCCAGTTTGCTGATTCTCTATGGTATCGCCACAATAGTGGGCAATATCGTGGTAGGTAAATTCGCAGATCGCCATATAATCACAGTCTTAACCATCGGCTTAATTTCTCTTACCCTATTTCTCCTGCTCTTTGGTTTGTTTGCTGATAACAAATCACTTGCAGCCTTATCCCTAATTGGTATCGGATTAGTCGGAGTAACGATGAACCCAGCTATGGTCATTCGGGTGATGCGAACAGCTAATAGTCGCCCACTGGTTAATACAATTCACTCCTCCGTGATAACGCTGGGTGTGGTCATCGGCTCTTTTCTTGGTGGATTGTGTATTGATTTAGGCTGGGGATTGCAGGCTCCACTATGGGTTGGTGCATTGATGGCTTTCATTGGCTTAACAACTTTATTACCTGATATTTTCACCTTATATAAAGAAAATAATACGGCTAATAGATGATGATATTTATTTTCAGCGTGAATTTTTATTTCTAATGAGTGGATATAAACAGCGCAGGCGGTATTATCCAAACACTAATAATAGCCGCCTGCTTTCTTAACACTTATTGAGGTACTCCAGGGATTTTCGTTTTGTCTAATGTCCATACAAAATCCTGCTCTACGACAGGTGAAAATCCCAGTTTCTTATAAAGCCAACCTGCATGAGAAGTCACCAACATCACATGTTTTACATGGGGAATAATCGGATGCTGTAAAACACATTCTACCAACCAACGCCCTAATCCTTTCTTCTGATAGTCATCGATAATAAACACATCAGAAAGATAAGAAAACATTGAAAAATCAGTTACTAATCTTGCAAAACCAATTGCTTTATCACGATGAAATAATGCAAAGCATAAACTATTTTCTATTGCAGTTTTGACTTTATCCAACTCAACACCCCGCGCCCAAAATAATTGCGTTAATTCACTATGAACGAAATGCATATCGATCTTACTCTTATCCGTTGTGATCCAATATTCACCCCGTTCCCATGTTATATTTTGTTCCATCATTTTTCCTTTTAAGAAGAGCTTGAAATGTGAATAAATCTACCATAAAAAGGAATAAAAAAAGCCATGCTATAACATGGCTTAATCAAAATGAGGGAAATATCAATTAACGGATGAATCATCTTTCTGTAAGAGTGTCCGGTATATCAATCCACCGATAGTACCGCCAATTAATGGAATCAACCAAAATACCCAAAGCTGCTCCAAGGCCCAGGTCCCCTGAAAAATAGCAACCGCAGTACTTCTTGCCGGGTTAACCGAAGTATTTGTGACTGGAATACTGATTAAGTGAATAAGTGTCAATGCTAAACCGATAGCCAATGGTGCAAAACCTGCCGGTGCATTTTTATCTGTTGCTCCAAGAATGACAATCAAGAAAAAACCGGTTAATACTAATTCAATAATAATTGCAGCTTGTAATGAAAAACCATCAGGAGAATGTTCACCATAGCCATTAGATGCAAAACCACTTGCCGTTGCATCAAAACCACTTTTACCGCTGGCGATAAGGTACAGTACTGCGGCTGCCGCAATTCCTCCTATGATCTGGGCAATAATATAAGGAATAACATCTTTAGCTGAAATACGCCCGCCAGCGAACAATCCCAATGTTACCGCCGGATTAAAATGCCCTCCTGAAATATGCCCTACGGCATAGGCCATCGTTACCACCGTTAAACCAAAAGCCAGAGATACGCCGACAAAACCAATCCCCAGCTGTGGAAATGCCGCAGCTAAAACAGCACTACCACATCCACCAAACACCAACCAAAAAGTCCCCAAAAACTCTGCCGATAACTTTTTAAACATTCGATGATTCCTCAATGAGATTTGCATGAATGCAAAAGAATCCACAAACAGTTTAGTTAGTGTTTTTAATTATGGGCAAGGAACCACAGACAGAAAAATAAAGAAAAAATCAATATAAATTGATTTATACTCGATAAACTTCAAGTTGCAATCCGCCAGACGACGAGAGGCCTTATATTTCCCCGCGCAGCAGGGAAATATAACACGCACCCTGAAATTGAATTGGTATATTGTTACATTAACAATAAGCAACGAAGAAATGCATTTTTAAACAACCTGAGTTTAATATAACAACCCAGGTTGTTTATTTTAGTTAATCAAAAAATTTATTTGATAACTGCTTTTTTTACCTCATCCGAGGCTTGCCAAATACGATATTTAACGGTCAACGATTTTGGCGTATATACTACGATAGGTAATTTGCTGTTATAACGGATAAAAGCATCCTTACCTAACTGAACCTGAACAAAACGCACTGTTTCTTCTTCATTTGGACAAGCCATTTTTGTTGAAGCGGGACCCGTCACATTATTTAGCACATAATAGTCATATCCCCAACCTTCCAGCGTTTTAGTCTCCAACTGACCGCCAAACCAGTGATGATTACAATCCACTTTCATATCTTTGCCAATCACCAACTCAACTATATAGCCGTTTTCATGTTCTTTCTGAGGCAATTCAATCACGCTACGAGCCATTTTCTCAGAAGGCGCAGGATAAGGGGCGATGTCTTCCAGTTTTTTGTCGGCAAAAACCGAAGTTGATACCATCAATGCAGCTAAAGGAAATAGATATTTTTTCATATATTACCTCTGAATATGTTTAAAAAGGAGACTAGATAATAACAACAAAAAAATTGGGGTAAATTATGTTTTTTGGCAAGGCACTGATTCTTAAAGGCATCAAATAAGAAAAAATCTATTACTCATAATCAATGTTAATTTTTATTAATCACCAACCAGATGAACAGGTTCTACCAGTTCTTTTTTATGTGATATTTCTCAAATCTGATATTAAAATGACCTGCTACACTCTCATTGAGTGTGGTAGTGAATTTCGTATAGGAGGTTTTATGTTTCCAGAATATCGTGATTTAGTATCCAACCTGAAAGAGTCTCATCCCCGCTTCCAATCCCTGTTTGAAAAACATAACCGACTTGACCACGAGATAGCCCAACTTGAAGGCCCAAATGGTGCAGGTTACAACGATAAAGTTGTGCGTCTGAAAAAAGAAAAACTACACATCAAAGATGAAATGCAAAGGATTTTGCAGGAACAATATCAGAACCAGAAATAAACAGTTAAATGGTTTTGACGCCTACTTTGTTGACGAGTGGGCGTCACAAAAAGTTCTCGAATAGAGAACCCCTTCAGTCCAGCATCAAAAAAAAAGCCACCATAACGGTGGCAAAAAAACTGGAGCAATAATTTTTTCGTTATTTATTGTACGGCAGCTGCTTTCTGGCGAGGTTGTCTCTTGGTTTTTGCCCTTGGATGTGGCGTCACATTCTGGACTTCACCTGGCTTAGAAATGAAACGGACAAAGGTTTCATGGCTGACGAACGTTGCCCCACAATTGATATTCTGACATTGGTTATAGCGCTCCTTTGTTTGGCTCGAATGCTCAAAGCTGCTACGTGTATGCGCTGATTGATCACACAGAGGACACTTAATCATATTGTTCACCTTTCTGAAATCGTTATCTTGAAATAACTGTCTTGAAATAACACCGTCTCGTCTGGTGAACAATATATCAAAGATCTCATATAGAGATCAAGTACTCATTTCAAATTAGTCGCTTTTTATTTCGAGATCTAATGATGTCGTAAAACCACTGTCATTGAGCGTATGAGTGACTTTGACCAAGGTCCAGTCAGTTCCATCAATTTCTGGCTTAAACCCTTCTAACTGGATGGGCATTTCAGGATAAATATCAGCACGCCCCAATGCTAATGTGATAGAGAACTGCGCAGCACCTCGTTGTATTTTTTTCCAAGCAGCGATAGCGGCACGCTCTGCACTTTCTTTGTCAGAATAAATACGCGAAAGCGCCAGAGTATTCTCCTGAGTTCCCACCAAATAGCTTGCAGATTCTTGCTGTACCGTCGTTGTTTGATGGTGTTCAACCGTTGATTCACGCTGTTCTTCATAAGATGAGCTTGCTGCAATATCGAAATTTGCTTCTATCTCGATACTGCCGTTACCTTTGTTTTTGCTTTTCTTTTTACTCCCCTTTTTAATATAAGCTGGCTTCCCACGACCTTTCGTTTTTGGTTTTTTCTTCGCCAAATTAACTTTGCCAGGTGCAGGTGGTTTAGGTTTAAGATCTTTGTCTTTTTTAGAGGATTGTGGTTGCTTTTTCCCGGAAGAAGCCGCCTCTTTTCTAGTGGTTTTTTTGTCTGTTTGAGAAGAACTTTTGCCTGATGATTGGCGACTACTTTCATATTCAACGACAAGTTCAGCTTTTCCTTCCTCTGATTCCTTTCGCCTCAGTTTAACCGTCTGTTTAGTTGCTGTACGTGTATCCATCCATTGGGCAACAACACCAGTATAGGCCTCACGATCGGACAGAGAAAATCTGTGACTATCCCCTGACTGACGCGTGATCAGCACAGTCTGAATATTCTGACCACTCACTGTTTTATTCTGCCCTTGCTGAACAAACAATAATTCGCCATTTTTGACTGAAGCGATTGCACCTTCTTGTTTTGCCAGTCGAGTCAAAAAGCTCATGTCAGATTCATTGGTTTGATCGATATGCACAGAGATATTTTCCAACTCTGAGCTGATCTTAAATGCCAATTTATTTCGGGCAGCAATGGTACTGACAATACTGCCTAGCGTGCATTTATGGTAAGAAATTTCCTTTTTCGTATTCAGATCACCACGAAAATCTGCACTGCGGGCACGAATGGTTAATCGATCGGGCGCACCACTATGTTCAATTTCATCAACAACAAATTTTCCTTTCGGTGTTAAGGAGTGGCCATGCCACCCCAGTTCTAAGATAAGAATATCGCCACGACGAGGCAGCTTCAGCATTCCGTCCGCATCATCCAACTCAATATCGAGCTGGTCTGATTCCAAACCACGATTATCCGTCAATGTTAATGACATCAGGCGTGATTGAATCTTTCCACTGATATCCTGGTTGTTGATTTCCAGCCGAAAAGCAGGCTTACTGGTTTTTCCAGTGACCAAATCAAATTGAGGAATCCAATCCGTGTCGGGTATCCACTTTTCAGAATCAATCATGAGAACACTTCCTTGACTTTACCCACAACATCATCTTTGGATGCAGAAAGTTTCTTTGGCAAATTAGGTAAATCTTTCTTGATATCAGAAAGCTGATCCTGCAAATCGCCCAACATTTCAAACAAATTATTGTCAACACGTCGCAAAGTCAGCGTAAAACTGATTTTTCTGGCCGCACCGCCTGACATAAATTCTGTTTTTGTCTCATCAATGCTTTCGATAACGAACATACCGTAAATGGCACCACTGCCATCAATAAAAGACCACGCCTTGCCACTATCAGCCATCAATTTCAATGCGGTTAATGAAAGTGAACCCCCTGTCAGTTCAGGATAAAGCTCCCCTGATAGCGTGATCGTATCATTGTCTGAACCGACAAACTGCCATGCAGGCCGCGCTCCCACGCGGCTGTTAAAGGCATGTCGCCAACTCTGTTTATATTGAAAAGTCTGATAGGGCGTTGTTTTCAGCATAAAAACAAATAAACCAAGTGCAGCCATCATGAGAAATCTTCTCCTCTGTCTGAAAATGAGCTACGCGTACGAGCCTGTTGTATGCGTTCCCTTTGTTCCAATTCCTGCCTGACCATACGGGCAATATCCTGCGCGGATTGTCCCTGGGAGCCATAGACATAGATGTTATATTGCGGTGCCGCGCCACTGTATTGCTGTGGCTGACTCCGCTCCCGTTTCGCCTGCACTTCCTCATACGCGTGAGCAGGTAAACTCTGCGCGTGGAATGGTGCATCCTGCGCCGCAACCGGTAGTGACATTGTGCTAAGAGCAACACCAGCGGCAGCATATTTCGCTGTATTTCTCCGACTGATCACACTTGCCGGCCCTCTGATAATTTCAGGGCCACGCTCACCCGCGATGCCGAATTCTCCAGCCGGAATATTCCCGCCTGTATCGTATTGAGCAATCTGCTTCGCCTGTTTAGCTGTTTCGCTCTTGGTAACTTCCTCTGATTTTTTTAACGTGACCTCTTTTTTCTCATCATCAGACCACCACGATTTAAACCAATCAGTAATAGAGGCAAATTTATTTTTCAGGTTCTCCCATTTTTCTTGAATACCAGATAACAAACTGTCGATCATATTCGAACCAGCCTGTTTTAATTTTTCAGGAATAGCCTGAACATCAGCAACAATTTCATTCCATCTATCTGAAATTGATTTTTTAACGCTCTCCCAAATTTCCAATGTATTCTGTTTAACGGACTCCCAAACTTCACCTATTTTAGCTTTAACGGATTCCCAGGCTTCTAAAGTGCTTTTTTTAATCGTGTCCCAATTTTGGTAAATAAGACCAATTAATCCCCCATCCATGAAATAACTCTTAATACCTTCCCAAGCAGCACTGACTCTGTCTTTAATTCCCTGCCATGCATTGCTACAAACATTTTTGATGTTTTCCCACAAAGCAGTGAATTTGGGTCCTAATGTTTCCCAATTCTGCCAAATATAAATAGCAGCCATTGCGATAACGCCGATAATAGCAAGAATGGGGTTCGCCATCATAGCTCGGCCAATAAACAGCATTGCTTTACCTAATACACTAAAAGCACTACTTAAAAAAGACAGGCCTTTTACACCAACACTTGCCAGAATATTTATACCATTACCTAAAACGCCAAAAACCTTTTGACCGATATTCCCTAATACCCCCAAACCTTTTCGTTGTCCTCCAAAGGTATCTTTACCTCCTTTATTCGACAGCAAATCAGCGCCATCATTAAGTGAACCAAAAACCTTGTTTCCGGTTTTACCAAAAAAGTCCATGGCGGCTCTTAGCGCTTCCAAAGCCTCGGTTCCGAATTGTGCAAATGCCTTCAAACCATCTCTTAAATTCTCCATGGCCTGAATCCCCACCTGCGCAAATCTATTCAGATTGGCTCTTAATTCTTCCAGTCCCTGAACTCCAATCTGGGTAAATATATCCAGACTGGATTTTAATTTGTCCAGTGCCTGAACGCCC
>NZ_JBEBMB010000021.1:0-83330 GCF_040081915.1 Xenorhabdus sp. SGI240 | reverse complement strand
CTAAATATTCAATCGCGCCATCGGGTAGCCAGCGCCCCAGATCACCGGTCTTGTACATACGGGCATCGGACTGTTGACTAAACGGATCCGCCACAAATTTCTCTGTGGTTAAATCCGGGCGATTGAGATAACCCCGCGCCACCCCTGCGCCACCGATATGAATTTCACCACTGACGCCAATAGGCACCGGCCGCCCGTGCGGATCCAGAATATAAATACGGCTATTGGGCAGCGGATAACCAATCGGGATAACGTCCGTCAATTCAGGTGAATCTTGACCGTTATCATTGAGGGTTAAGGTGGTGGCAATCACCGTCGTTTCGGTAGGACCATAAGAGTTAATCCAGCGGCAGGATTGGGTGTCCTGATGAGACAGCCAGTTGATTAAATGGCGGTACTCCGCTTTTTCACCGCCCACAATAAGGGTATGCAGATAGGGGCTGAAACCGCTGCGACCTGCCATCATCTCCTGTACCCACAGGTGCCAGAAGGCGGTGGGCATATCCATAATGGTGATTTGCTGTTCACGCAGGAAGGTGACAAAAGTCATATCCGGTATCCGGATATGGGCAGGCCGCAGAACCAGAGTGGCACCGGATGCGAGAGTGGGGAAAATATCGGATACCGAAGTATCAAAGGCGATGGTCGCAAATTGCAGGATACGATCCCCTAATTGTGGCTCGCTGGTCTGGTGCTGGGCATGGATAAAGTTCACCACATTGCGGTGCTCCAGCATCACGCCTTTGGGCTGTCCGGTGGAGCCGGAAGTATAGATGATGTAGGCCAGATGGTGCGGTTGAAGCTGAACATCAGGATTATGAACCGGCTGGTTTGCCACGTGATTTCGGTGGGTTTCATCATCCAGCAACCAGACGGGGATGTCTGATACTGGCAACAGCCCCTGCAAATGTTGTTGGGTCAGCAATAACACCGGCTGGCTATCCGACAGTTGATAAGCCAGGCGTTCGGCGGGGTATTCCGGGTCGAGTGGCACATAACCGGCTCCCGCTTTAAGGATAGCGTACAAACCAATAATCAAATCCAGACTGCGGTCAACACAGATAGCGATGCGATCATCAGGGCGCACGCCAGAGGCGATCAGCTGGTGAGCCAGTTGGTTAGCATGGCGGTTCAGTGCCGCATAACTCAGCTCGTTCTCACCAAAGACCAACGCAAGCGCATCCGGCGTGCGCGCTGCCTGCTGCTCGAACAGTTGGTGAATTAAGGTCTCTTGTGGATACGCGACAGTGGTATCGTTAAAGATTTCCAGTAACTGAGTGCGCTCAGTTAGCGACAGGATGTCGATTGACTCAATGGCTTGCTCCGGCGCATATTGCAGTGCGGCCACAATCCCTTCCAGTGCTGTCTTCATATAGGCATTAATGCGCACCGGATTAATTTGCTGGCTGCATTGTGCGGTGAGCGCAAATCCGTCATCAAAATCATCGACATCCAGTGACAAGGGGTAGTTGCTGCGCTCTTCACCCTCTATCTCGTCAATTCCTTCCCAGGCAATTGAAGCCATTTGTTCATCTTCGCGTGGGCTATGGCGGAAGTTTAGCAAGCTGTTAAACAGCGGCAATGGTGCCTGAATACCACTGCAACGTTGGGCAACCGCCAGAGGTGCCTGCTCATGTTCCAGTAGTGCGGTTAACTGCTGATAAGTTTCTTGTACTGCCTGCTTAACGGTACGTGCCTGTAACTTAACGCGAATAGGTAAGGTATTGATAAACATCCCCAGCACTTCGGCGGCACCCATCCCGCCCTGTAACCGTCCCAACAGAACAGTACCGAATACGACATCATTCCGTCCACTGCATCGCGCCAGAACCTGTGCCCAGGCCACATGAAACAGCACGGCAGCACTCATACCTAATTGACGGGTGCAATTACGGAGATTTTGGGCCAGCTGGCTATCCAGCGTGAGAACGTTTTCCACTATCTCATTGAGACTGCCACCTTGTACGTCAAGCAGCCCGAACGGCAGAGTAGGTTCTTCTACATCGCCCAATAATTCGCGGAAATAATTTTGGTGCACCTCTAACGGTACGTTGCGGGTCTGCGCGATAAAGTTTCGGTAAGGCAGCGGCGTGGGTAAATTTTCACTGTCCCCCAAAAGCAAGGTTTGTATTTCACTGAATATCATATCCAGTGATATGTGATCACACACTAAGTGGTGATACAGCAAGGAGAGTCGCCATTGATCGGAGGCAGGATCTTTGGCTATATGAGCAGCCAACAGGGGCGCTTTGGTAATATCCATCCGTATTGCACGGGGATCGGTGAGGCGGCGTAGCTGGGTTTCTGGGGCTTCCTCTGCCGATAGTGTGAGTTCAATGATTGGCAATGGTGCATGGCGATAGACGATTTGTACTGGTTTAAGCAGCGCTTTCCAGTAAACGGCGCTGCGCAGGATATCGTGCCGGTCAATTACCCGCTGCAACGCCTGCAAGAAACTCTCCAGCCGTGTCCGGCTGTCGAAAATCATCAAATGGTTGTCCAGATAGAGATCACCTTCCGTTTCCAGCAAATGGTGGAACAGAATACCTTCCTGCAACGGTCCCAGTGGATAAATGTCCTGGACGTTGGAGATACCGCCTGTTACATGGGAAACAATCTGATCTATCTGGTCTTGGGTCAATGTCACCAGCGGCAGCATATCTGGCGTAATGACGGAACTGTCTTCTCGAATCAGGTTAGGCGGTACGTCCTGTAGGGGGATAGCCTGAGTGTTATTGTGACGGATTAGGGCGCTCATGGCCGCCAGGGTAGGAGCAGAGAAGACCGCGTTGACATCCAAAGACAGGTCGTGAAGACGAAGTTGCTCTATCAAATTGACCACGAGCAGGGAATGCCCGCCCAGCTCAAAGAAATTGTCTTGTCGCCCAACGTGTTCCACATGCAACAGGGATTGCCAGATTGCGGCCAGTGTTTGTTCAGCTTCGCCTTGTGGCACTTCATATTCACGGCTGACAATAGCGCTCCGATCTGGCACCGGCAGGGCGTTGCGATCCAGTTTGCCGTTGGCGGACAGCGGGAAGGTATCCAGCATCACAAAGGCAGCGGGCAGCATATGCTCCATCAATCGGGTGCTTAGTTGCTTGCGTAATTCAGCCGGACTGAGTGTCATACCGGTTTCCGGGATCACATAGGCGATTAAACGCTTGTCACCGCTTTCTTCTTCACGGGCGATCACCACAGCATCGCTGACGCCGTCGCAAGCCACCAGTTGGGTCTCAATTTCCCCCGGTTCAATGCGGAAGCCCCGGATCTTGACCTGAAAATCATTGCGCCCCAGATATTCAATCGCGCCATCGGGTAGCCAGCGGCCCAGATCGCCGGTTTTATACATACGGGCATCGGGCTGTTGACTAAACGGATCCGCCACAAATTTCTCTGTGGTTAAATCCGGGCGATTGAGATAACCACGCGCCACCCCTGTGCCACCGATATGGATCTCACCACTGACGCCAATAGGCACCGGTTGCCCTTGGGTATCCAGAATATAAATACGGCTATTGGGCAGCGGATAACCAATCGGGATAACACCGTTGAGATGCAGTGGACTTTGGTGATCCAATTTCAGGGTGGTGGCAATTACCGTGGTTTCGGTAGGACCATAAGAGTTAATCCAGCGGCAGGATTGGGTTTCCTGATGAGACAGCCAGTTGATTAAATGGCGGTGCTCCGCTTTTTCACCGCCCACAATAACGGTATGCAGAGATGGGCTGAAACCGCTGCGACCTGCCATCATCTCCTGTACCCACAGGTGCCAGAAGGCGGTGGGCATATCCATAATGGTGATCTTCTGTTCACGCAGGAAGGTGACAAAAGTCATATCCGGTATCCGGATATGGGGCGGCCGCAGAACCAGAGTGGCACCGGCGGCGAGAGTGGGGAAAATATCGGATACCGAGGTATCAAAGGCGATGGTCGCAAATTGCAGGATACGATCCCCCGACTGGGGTTCGCTGGTCCGGTGCTGGGCATGGATAAAGTTCACCACATTGCGGTGCTCCAGCATCACGCCTTTGGGCTGTCCGGTGGAGCCGGAGGTATAGATGATGTAGGCCAGATGGTGCGGTTGAAGCTGAACATCAGGATTATGAACCGGCTGGTTTGCCACGTGATTTCGGTGGGTTTCATCATCCAGCAACCAGACGGGAATGTCTGATACTGGCAACAGTCCCTGCAAATGTTGTTGGGTCAGCAATAACACCGGCTGGCTATCCGACAGTTGATAAGCCAGGCGTTCGGCGGGGTATTCCGGGTCGAGCGGCACATAGCCGGCCCCCGCTTTAAGGATAGCGTACAGGCCGATAATCAAATCCAGACTGCGGTCAACACAGATAGCGATACGATCATCAGGGCGCACGCCAGAAGCGATCAGCTGGTGAGCCAGTTGGTTAGCGTGGCGGTTTAACCCTGCATAACTCAGTTCACTCTCGCCAAACACTAACGCGGTGGCGTCAGGGGTTTGTTCCACCTGTTGTTCAAACAGTTGGTGGATCAATAACGTTTGTGGATATGGGAAGGCCGTATCATTGAAATCGTCTAATACTTGGGTGCGTTGGTATGGTTGCAATAGGGGTAAACTTTCCACTGGTTGCGAATCATCTTTAACCATCGCGGTCAGCAGGGTTTGCAGGTAACTGGCGATGCGTTCAACGCTGGCAGGGTCAAACAGATCACTGGAATATTCCAGGCCACCGACTAAGCCCTTTTCGGTATCATTTATCGAGAGAGACAGATCGAAATGCGCACTGCTTTCGGTTAGATTGATTTCACTAATGGTGATATCCGGCAAGGTGATATTCTGCTGTCCAGGGGTATTATCCACTGACATCATCACCTGAAAAATCGGGCTATGACTGAGGCTGCGTGGTGGTTTTAGTATTTCTACCAACTGTTCGAATGGCAGATCCTGATGGGCGTAGGCGTTCAGTGAATGGGCCTTAACCCTGGCGAGCAGAGTGCGGACCGTTGGATTGTCATCTAGTTGAATCCGCAGGGCCAGCGTGTTAACAAAAAAGCCAATCAGCGGCTCTAATTCGCTATATTGCCGGTTAGCGACCGGTGTGCCAATCACCAGATCTTTCTGCCCGCTCAGACGGGAAAGCAAAGTTGCCCATCCCGCCATCAGGGTCATGAATAATGTTGTGCCGTGGCGCTGGCTAAGGTTTCTTAATCCGGCACTTAATTCCGGTGACAGAGTGATATCAACATATCCTCCGGCATAACTCTGTTGCTCTGGGCGTGGCCTGTCTGTCGGTAGTTCCAAAAGTGCAGGCGCGCCCTGTAACGCATCGCGCCAGAAATTCACCTGTTTTTCCAATATTTCTCCCTGTAGCCACTCTCTTTGCCACAGGGCATAGTCAGCATATTGGAGTGTCAACGCGGGCAGGGGATCATCCCGCCCTTCGCTGAATGCATGATAAAGCGTGGAAAGCTCGTGCATCAGGATGTTAAGGGACCAACCATCGGAAATAATATGATGCTGGGTTAATAGCAGGATATGTTCATTTTCAGCCCGCCGCAGCAAGCGCCCTCTGATGAGGGGGCCTTGTGCAAAGTCAAATGGCTGGCTGGTTTCACGCTGGATTATCTCTTCGATGGTAGTTTGTTGCTCTTGCGCAGGTAGATGGCTGAGATCTTCCACGGCCAAAGAGAAGCCGCTCTCTGGTTTACCGATAATTTGCAGGGTCTGGCCTTCAGCCATCTTGATACCCTTGGCTCTCCTGATCGTTGTACGCAGAATTTCATGCCGAGCAACAATTCGGTCTAATGCTGCTTGCAGGGCCTCTAAATTCAGAAACCCTTGCAGATGCAGACCACCCGGCATGTGGTATGCCGTTTGTGCGGCTGGATCTAACTGCGCCAGAAGCCATAAGCGTTGCTGTGCCCAGGATAGGGGAAGCGCTTGCTGATCCGCGTTTCTCGGGATAATGTGCCTTTTTTCTCCGATCTGCTTTTTTTCCCCAATCTGGCTGTTTTCAATGCGTTCTTTAATTTTTTTCTGGAGTACTGCTTGTCTTAATTCAAGCAGGCTTAGTTCTTTGTGACTCATTTAATTAATTATCTCCATTTAGCAGGGCACGCAGTTCATCTTCGGACAAGTTTTCCAATTCTTTTTGCAGCAATTCGATATCTTCTTGTGCGAAAAAGGTTTCGATCTGTCTTGATGCGATAAGCCCGGCGAGTTCAGAAAGTTCTGGATGGGTAAATATGTCTTGAATGGACACTTCAAGATGGAATGCATCACGTAATCTTGCCATTAACTGAATGATTGATAGGGAATTTCCACCCAGATCAAAGAAGCTGTCATGGCGTCCTATTTGTTCTAACCCCAATAAATTCTGTAGGATAGCGGCAATTTGCTGTTCGATTTCACCCTGGGGTGCTTCGTATTCACGGCTGGCGATGGCTGAACGATCTGGCGCTGGCAGGGCTTTGCGATCTAATTTGCCGCTTCCGGTTAGCGGGAAGGCTTCCAGCACAATAAACGCGCCAGGCACCATATAACTCGCCAGACGGTTATTCAGTTGTTCACGCAGCCTATTGGCATCTGGTGTGAAACCGGATTGTGGAATGACATAGGCCACCAGACGTTTGTCGCCGGTTTCTTCTTCACGGGCGATGACCACGGCATCCCTGACGCCTTCACAGCTAGCCAGTTGTGCTTCAATTTCCCCCAGTTCAATGCGAAAGCCGCGTATCTTGATTTGAAAATCGTTGCGTCCCAGATACGCAATCATGCCGTTTGGCAACCAGCGTCCTAAGTCACCGGTTTTGTACATGCGCGCATTTGGCTGTACGCTGAATGGATCGGCAACAAATTTCTCCGCAGTCATCTCCGGCTTATTCAGATAACCCCGTGCGACACCTGAACCAGCGATGTGAATTTCACCACTGACACCAATAGGCACCGGTTGACCGAGGGTATCCAAAATATAGATACGGGTATTGGGCAATGGGCGACCAATCGGAATATTGTCATTAATATATGGAACTTGCGGGTTATCTCTCGTCAATTTATCTACGGTCAATGTCGTGGTAATCACCGTTGCCTCAGTCGGGCCATAGGAGTTAATCCAGCGGCAGGATTGCGTTTCCGGGTGAGACAGCCAGTTCATTAGATGGCGATGCTCTGCTTTCTCACCGCCGACAATAAGGGTGTGCAGATAGGGGCTGAAACCACTGCGCCCCGCCATCATCTCCTGTACCCATTGATGCCAGAAGGCGGTAGGCATATCCATGATGGTGATCTTCTGTTCGCGCAGGAAGGCGACAAATGTCGCATCCGGTATGCGGATATGAGGTGGACGCAGAACCAGAGTGGCACCGGATGCGAGAGTCGGGAAAATATCAGATACCGAAGTATCAAACGCCACCGTGGCAAATTGCAGAATACGATCACCCCATTGTGGTTGGCTGGTCTGGCGCTGGGCATGGATAAAGTTCACCACATTGCGGTGTTCCAGCATCACGCCTTTGGGCTGTCCGGTAGAGCCGGAGGTATAGATGATATAGGCCAGATGATGGGGTTGAAGCCCCATTCGGCGAATATCAGGGTTATGAATAGGTTGTTGTGCTACCGCGTTACGGTGGTCATCATCATCCAGCAACAGGGTGGGAATATCCTGTGCCGGCAAATGTGCCTGTAAATGGCGCTGAGTCAACAACCAGACTGGCTTACTGTCTGATAATTGATAGGTCAGCCGTTCTGTGGGGTATTCTGGATCGAGCGGAATATAACCAGCACCCGCTTTCAGGATACCGTACATACCGATAATCATATCCAGACTACGATCGACACAGAGAGCAATGCGATCATCGGGGCGTACACCGGATGCAATCAGATGATGAGCCAGTTGATTGGCATGGTAGTTCAATTCGGCATAGCTCAATTGGCTTGCACCAAACACCAGTGCGGTGGCATCAGGTGTCCGTTCCACTTGCTGTTCAAACAGTGGGTGAATTAAAAACTCGGGCGGAAGATCGACGGCAGTATCATTAAAGGTTTCCAATACCTGAATACGCTCTTCTGGCGGGAGGATATCGAGTGATTCAATTTTCTGTTCCGGTGCGTGTTGCAGGGCTGCAATAATGCCTCGCAAAGCGATATCCATACAGGCATTGATGCGCGCCGGATTAATCTGTTGATTGCACTGTGCGGTAAGTGCAAATCCATCATCAAAATCATCGATATCCAGTGACAGTGGATAGTTACTGCGTTCTTCACCACTGAGTATCTGCACACCTTCCCATGCCAACGATGCAGATTGAGATCCATGACGTGGGCTATGGCGGAAGTTCAGCAGGCTGTTAAACAACGGTAATGGGGCCTGGATGCCACTGCAACGCTGGGCAACGGCCAATGATGCTTGCTCGTGATCGAGCAATTCACTGAGTTGTCGCTGGGTTTCCCGGACTGCCTGCTTAACGGTACGCTCCTGTAACCGAATGCGGACAGGCAGGGTATTGATAAACATACCCAGTACTTCGGAAGCGCCGACTCCGCCCTGTAAGCGTCCCAGCAGGACCGTGCCAAACACCACATCGCTTCGCCCACTGCATCGGGCTAATACTTGTGCCCATGCGACATGGAACAGCACTGCGGCACTCATGCCGAGTTGACGGGCGCAGTTACGCAGGTTGTGGGCGAGTTCGCTATCCAGTGTGAGGGTATGCTCTACGATTTTATTGCGCTTTGTTTCTTTGAGGTCGTCAAGTAATCCAAAGGGCAGAGTTGGCTCTTCAACATCCCCAAGTTGCTCGCGGAAATAGGTTTGATGGACTTCCTGCGGCACGCTACGGGCTTGGGCGATAAAATTACGGTAAGGCAGGGGAACAGGCAGGGTGTCACTTTCTCCCAGGATCAGTGCGTTAATCTCATTAAAGATCATACCCAATGAAATGTGGTCGCAAACTAAATGGTGATGTAATAAGGAGAGCAGCCACTGCCCAGATTCAGGATCCCGGGCGGTATGTGCCGCCAGAAGTGGGGCTTTGGTGATTTCCATTCGCACCGTGCGTGGGTCAGTGAGATGACGTAATTGCGCTTCTGTTAACAACGCGTGTTCAATAATCGGCAGCGGTGCCCGACGATAAACAATCTGAACAGGTTCGGGCAATTCTTGCCAATGCACAGCACTGCGCAGGATATCGTGCCGATCAATGACTTGTTGCAGTACCTGTAAGAAAGTCTCTAGACGTGCCCGGCTGTCGAACGCCATAAGCTGATTGTCCAGATAGAGATCGCCTTCGGTTTCCAGCAAATGGTGGAACAGGATACCCGCCTGTAATGGCCCAAGCGGGTAGATATCTTGAATATTGGTGATACCGCCGGGAACGAGGTGGACAATCTCCTCGATCTGGTTTTGTGTCAATTCCACCAGAGGCAGCATGTCTGGGGTAAGAGTCTGGCTGTCTTCGTGGATCAGGTTTGGCGGAATAGTCAGTTCGGTGATACCTTGAGCGGTATTTTGGTTTAAACGAGTGCTCATGGCTGCCAGTGTTGGTGCCGAGAAGACGGTACTGACATCAAGGAATAGGTCATGCTGGCGTAATTCCTCGATCAGATTGACCACCAGTAAAGAGTGTCCACCCAGTTCAAAAAAATTGTCATGGCGTCCAACTTGCTCCAGTCCCAGCAGAGACTGCCAAACTGCGGCCAGGGTTTGTTCAGTTTTTCCTTGAGGCGCTTCATATTCGCGGCTGACAATGGCAGAGTGGTCCGGTGCTGGCAGGGCTTTGCGATCCAGCTTGCCATTGGCGGTCAGCGGGAAAGAATCAAGTATAACAAAGGCATTGGGGAGCATATGTTCCATCAAACTGACGCTCAGTTGTTCACGCAGATAGGCTGGATTGAGGGGAACGCCTGATTGTGGAATGAGGTAAGCAATCAGGCGCTTATCACCCTTTTCCTCTTCACGGGCAATCACCACGGCATCACTGACGCCTTCGCAAGCGGCCAGTTGTGCTTCAATTTCCCCCAGTTCAATGCGGAAACCGCGTATCTTGACCTGAAAATCGTTGCGCCCCAGATATTCAATGGTGCCATTGGGCAACCAGCGCCCCAGATCGCCGGTTTTATACATACGGGCATCTGTTTGTTCACTAAAGGGATCAGGAATAAATTTCTCTGTGGTTAAATCGGGTTGATTGAGATAACCACGGGCAACGCCTGCGCCACCAAGATGAATTTCGCCACTCACCCCAATCGGCACCGGCTGGCCGTGCGTATCCAGGATATAAACGCGGGTATTAGGCAGTGGATAACCAATCGGGATAACACTTTCGAAGTGCGGTGGATGTTGGTGATCCAGCTTTAATGTCGTGGCAATCACCGTTGCCTCTGTCGGGCCATAGGAGTTAATCCAGCGGCAGGATTGCGTTTCCGGGTGAGACAGCCAGCTGATTAAATGACGGTACTCCGCTTTTTCACCGCCGACAATCAGGGTGTGCAGATAGGGGCTGAAACCACTGCGTCCGGCCATCATCTCCTGTACCCACAGGTGCCAGAAGGCCGTGGGCATATCCATAATGGTGATCTTCTGTTCGCGCAGGAAGGCGACGAAGGTTGCATCCGGTATGCGGATATGAGGCGGTCGCAGAACCAGTGTTGCACCGGCTGCCAGCGTCGGGAAAATATCCGATACCGAGGTATCAAATGCGATGGTGGCAAATTGCAGGATGCGATCACCCGGTTTAGGTTCGCTGGTCTTATGTTGCGCATGGATAAAGTTCACTACATTGCGGTGCTCCAGCATCACCCCTTTAGGCTGTCCGGTGGAGCCGGAGGTATAGATGATATAAGCCAGATGATGCGGTTGCAGCCCCATTTGGCGGATATCAGGGTTATGGCTGGGTTGCTGTGCTACCGCGTTACGGTGGTCATCATCATCCAACAACAAGGTGGGAATATCCTGCGCCGGCAAATGTGCCTGTAAATGGCGCTGAGTCAACAACCAGACTGGCTTACTGTCTGATAATTGATAGGCCAGCCGTTCTAAGGGGTATTCTGGATCGAGCGGCACATAGCCGGCTCCCGCTTTCAGGATACCGTACATACCGATAATCATATCCAGACTACGATCGACACAGAGAGCAATGCGATCATCGGGGCGTACACCAGATGCAATCAGATGATGAGCCAGTTGGTTAGCATGACGATTTAATGCGTTGTAACTCAGTTGGCTATCGCCAAACACTAATGCAATCGCATCAGGTGTTTGTTCCGCTTGTTGCTCGAACAGTTGGTGGATCAACCTATCTTGCGGATAGACCAGATTGGTATTATTGAAATCCACCAATAATTGCCTGCGTTGTTGCGTTTGCAGCAACGGTAAATCGTGTATCCGCAGAGAATCATCAGCAACCATCGCGGCTAATAGGGTTTGCAGATAGCTGGCGAGCCGTTCAATGCTGGCTCGATCAAACAGATCACTGGCATATTCCAACTCACCGATTATCCCATTTTCGGTATCGTTCATGGAAAGTGACAGATCGAAATGGGTGCTTCTTCGGGTTAATGGCAGTTCATCCAGTTCTAAATTGGGTAATTCAAGAGATTGCTGGATCGGTGTGTTATCCAGCGCGAGCATGACCTGAAATATCGGGCTATAACTTAAGCTACGTGGCGGTTGCAGCGCTTCGACCAGTTGTTCAAAGGGTAAGTCCTGATGTACATAGGCTGCCAGTGCATGGGCTTTGACTTGTGCCAATAACGCGCCAACGGTGGGGTTATCCTCCAGTTTCACCCTGAGCGCCAGCGTATTGGCGAAGAAACCGATCAACGGTTCTAATTCACTGTGCTGTCGGTTAGCGATCGGCGTTCCGATAACAACATCTTGCTGACCACTGATGCGGGCAAGCAGGATTGACCATGCTGCCAGTAATGTCATGAATAATGTGGAACTATGGCGCTGGCTCAATGCCTTTAAGCCATCACTTAATGCAGGTGAAAGGGTGAATGCCACGTGATCACCATGGTAGCTCTGAACCGCAGGGCGTGGCCTGTCTGTCGGCAGTTCCAGTAACGCAGGGGCACCTTGCAGCGCTTTTCGCCAGAAACTGACCTGTTTTTCCAGCACGTCCCCCTGTAGCCATTGTCGCTGCCAGAGGGCATAGTCAGCATATTGTATTGTCAGTGCAGGCAGTGGATCGCGTTGTTCCTGAATGAAAGCACGGTAGAGGGTGGTGAATTCATATATCAGGATGTTCAATGACCAGCCATCCGAAATCATGTGGTGCTGAGTCAACAACAGAACATGTTCATCACTGGCGAGTTTTAACAATTGTCCGCGAATTAATGGTTCCAGAGCAAAATCAAAGGGATGGTGAGTTTCAAATTGAGCGGCGGCATCAATAGCCGCCTGTTTTTCTGTCTCAGTTGATTGACTGAAATCTTTAATGATCAACGTGAAGCCACGCTCTGCATCGGCAATCACTTGCCGGGCGATACCATCCTCCATGTTGATCGTTGTGCGCAGAATTTCATGGCGGGCAACGATCCTATCCAGAGCCGCTTGCAGCGCATTCAGGTTTAGCTGGCCTTTCAGACGCAACCCGCCAGAGATGTGATATGCCGTTTGGGCGGCAGGATCTAACTGCGCCAGGAACCACAGGCGTTGTTGTGCCCAGGAGAGTGGCAGGACTTGTTGTCGGTCGGCGGGGAGTATCACCGGTTGTGTGGCATGCGGTGCTGGTTGATTGGCGGTATCCAACGATTGTGCCAAATCGGACAAAATTGGATGGGTGAATAGATCTTGCAAGTCCACTTTGCTGTTGAAAATCTGGCGTAAGCGGGTAGCCATCTGTACTGTCAGCAAAGAGTGTCCACCCAATTCAAAGAAATTATCGTGACGTCCTACTTGCTCCAGCCCCAGCAGGGATTGCCAGACTTCCGCCAGTTTCCGCTCAATTTCCCCTTGAGGGGCTTCGTATTCACGGCTGGCGATTGCAGTACGATCCGGTGCTGGCAAGGCCTTGCGATCTAATTTACCACTGCCGGTCAGCGGGAATGCCTCCAGTATGACAAATGCACTGGGGATCATGTGCTCCATCAGATGGATGCTCAATTGTTCACGCAGATGGGAAGGGGTGAGCGTAACATCAGGTTGTGGTATCAGGTAGGCAACCAGACGCTTGTCGCCAGCCGTTTCTTCACGGGCAATAACCACCACATCTTTAACGCCGTCACAAGTTGCCAATTGCGCTTCGATTTCGCCTAATTCAATACGGAAGCCACGCAGTTTGACCTGAAAATCATTGCGGCCTAAATATTCAATGTTGCCGTCTAGCAGCCAGCGCCCCAGATCGCCGCTTTTATACAGGCGTGCATTAGCTTCCTTGCTGAATGGATCGGGGATGAAGCGTTCTGCCGTCAGTTCCGGTCGGTTTAAGTAACCACGGGCGACACCGGCGCCGCCAATATAAATCTCCCCGCTGACACCGATGGGTACGGGGTGGCCGAAAGGATCAAGAATATAAATACGGGAATTGGCATTGGGGCGGCCAATAGGAATGTTGTTTACAATCTCGGTGGAGGCGCCACCCGTTAGGATCAGTGACGTTACGATAACGGTGGTTTCCGTTGGGCCATAGGTGTTGATCCAACGGCAGCATTGCGTTTCGGGTAATGATTGCCAATCCAGCCAATGGCGGTATTCCGCTTTCTCTCCACCGACAATAACCGTATGCAGGTCAGGGCTGAAACCTGTACGATCGGCTTTCATCTCCTGTACCCATTGGTGCCAGAACGCCGTCGGCACATCCATAATGGTGATCTTCTGCTGCCGTAAAAAATCAATAAATTCCGTATCCGGCACACGGATATGGGCAGGACGCAGGACTAAAGTCGCCCCCGCAGCCAGTGTCGGGAAAATATCTGATACCGAGGTATCGAATGCCACGGTCGCAAATTGCAGAATGCGATCCCCGGGTTGGGGGTGGCTGATTTGATGTTGAGCATGGATAAAATTGACGACATTGCGGTGTTCCAGCATCACCCCTTTAGGCAATCCGGTCGAACCGGAGGTGTAGATAATATAGGCCAGATGATGTGGCAGAAGCCCTGATTGGCGGGCATCAGGATTGTGGGTTGGCTGTTGCGCCACAACATTTAGATAATTTTCATCATCCAGCAACCAGATCGGCACCTCCGTCGGCGGTAAACTTGCCTGTAACTGTTTTTGCGTCAGCAATAGCTTTGGTGTGCTGTCTGATAACTGGTACGCCAATCGTTCGGCAGGATATTCTGGATCGAACGGAACGTAACCTGCTCCTGTTTTGAGAATGCCCAACATGCCCATGATCATATCCGGGCTGCGCCCGACGCACAGAGCCACGCGGTCGTCTGGGCGTATGCCAAAGGCAATCAGGCTGTGTGCCAGTTGGTTGGCACGCTGGTTTAGTTCGGCATAACTCAGTTGCGTATCTTGATACACCAGGGCAATAGCATCAGGCATCGACTCTGCGTGTTGTTCAAAGAGCTGGTGGATCAATTTATCCTGTGGGTAGGTGAGGGCAGTGTCATTAAAATCCACCAACAATTGTTGGCGCTGTTGGGGGGTGATCAGCGGTAGTTCAGCCACACGCTGGCTATCATCAGTCACCATTGCCGCCAGTAAGGTGTTTAAATGGCTGACCATACGCTCAATCGTGGCGTGGTCGAACAGATCACGGGCATATTCCAGATCACCCACTAACCCCTTTTCAGTTTCATCCAGCGTTAATGTCAGGTCAAAATAAGCACTATTCCTGATTAATGGCCGCTCATCCAATACCAATCCCGGCAGGTCGAAATGCCGTTGTCCCGGCGTATTATTGGTTGCCAGCATAACCTGAAAAATTGGGCTATGGCTCAGGCTGCGCGGAGGCTGCAAAATCTCGACCAGTTGTTCGAAGGGCAGGTCTTGATGGGCAAATGCATTGATTGCTTGTTCTTTTACTTGTGCCAGAAGTTCATTGACACTCGGGTTATCATGCAATTGCACACGTAATGCTAATGTATTGGCAAAAAAGCCGATTAAAGGGGCTAATTCAGGTTGTTGACGATTAGCAATGGGCGTACCAATCACAATATCATCCTGACCACTGAGGCGGCAGAGCAATGTAGCCCATCCCGCCAGTAACGTCATAAATAGGGTTGTTCCGTGACGTTGGCTGAGTTCTTTTAAACCAGCCTGCAATGCAGGAGGCAGAGCAATATTAACGCGTCCGCCAATATAGCTCTGCTTCACAGGGCGCGGACGGTCAGTGGGGACTTCCAGAAGTGCGGGCGCACCTTGCAGGGCGTTACGCCAGAATTCGACCTGTTTTTCCAGCCCTTTTCCCTGCAACTCATTTTTCTGCCAGAGAACATAATCAGCATACTGAATGGTCAGGGCGGGCATTGGATCAGGCTGCCCTTGACTGAATGCACGATAAAGAGCGGACAGTTCTTGCATAAAGAGACTGACTGACCAGCCATCAGAGATAATATGGTGCTGAGTTAACAGCAGAATATGCTGATCTTCTGCCAGTTTTAGCAAACGTCCCCGTGCTAATGGGCCATTAACAAAATCAAAGGGGTGGTTTGCCTCAAGACAGGCGACTTTTTCAATGGCCGCTTGCTGTTCTGATGTCGTTCCCTGTTCTGAATATAGCTGGCTGAAATCTTCTTGTATCAGCGGAAAACCACAATCTGCATCATGGATAATTTGCTGTGCTTCGTCTTCTGCCGTCATGATCGTGGTACGGAGAATTTCATGGCGCGCCACAATACGATCCAGGGCTGCTTGCAAGGCATTCAGATTCAGTTTGCCCTTTAGATTCAACCCCACTGACATATGGTATGCCGTTTGTGCAGCAGGATCTAATTGAGCAAGGAACCATAAACGTTGTTGTGTCCAGGATAATGGCACGCCGTTATCACGCGATTGAGCTGTGATTGTTGTTTTTTTCGTCGATTGGCGGGTTAGTTTTGCTGATGTGGCTAACTCAAGTAGTCTTCTGCGTTCCGCTAAGGGTAGAGATGAAAGCTCGTTATTATTCATTGGATTATCACCACTTAAAACAAAGTAAATTAAAATCTAATTCATTGATTTATAAATATCTTGTAGGGATTCTGAATCAAATTGCCCTAATAGAGAGTCGATAATGCATTCTTCAAGTTGACAGAGGGTTGGGTGGGAAAACAGTTGATGAATAGATAATTCAACATCAAATGTTTGTTTTATTTGCGACTGTAGCTGTAGTACTAGCAGTGAATGTCCGCCCAATTCAAAGAAGTTGTCATAGCGGCTTATCCGATCCAGTCCCAATAACACTTGCCAAATGACGGCCAACTGCTCTTCCGTTTCGCCTTCTGGAGCCGCATATTCACGACTTGACATGGCCGCATGATCGGGAGCAGGCAGGGCCTTGCGATCGAGTTTGCCATTCGGGGAGAGAGGAAACGCCTCCATCACCACAAAGGCACTCGGTATCATGTAATCGGCGAGAGTGCGGCTTAGTTGCTCACGTAGTTGAGAAATGCCCGGTTTGCTATCCTGATTTGGGATCAAATAGGCAACCAGCCGCTTGTCATGGGTTCCATTTTCACGGGCAACAACCACCGCTTCACGAATGCCTGCACACTGGGTCAGGCAGGTTTCAATTTCCCCCAGCTCAATACGCAATCCGCGAATTTTGACTTGAAAATCATTGCGTCCCAGATAGGCGATACTGCCATCCGGTAGCCAACGTCCCAGATCGCCGGTTTTATACAGACGAGCATCAGGTCCGGCATTGAATGGGTCGTTAATAAAACGTTCAGCGGTCAATTCAGGCAGGTTCAAATAACCACGGGCAACACCCACTCCACCGATATAAATTTCCCCCGCCATACCTATTGGAACGACTTCTCCGTGGGGATCGAGAATATAGATTCGGATATTGGCAATAGGATACCCAATCGGCACCTGCCCGATATAGCGACCCGGAACACACTGCCAGGCCGTGACATCAATGGCTGCCTCCGTGGGACCATATAAATTATGCAGTTCGCTGTGAGGCAAGTGGGACAGACAGTGTTGTTGCAAGGCATAAGGCAGTGCTTCCCCACTGCATAAAATCTGGCGCAGGGAAAGGCAGCGTCCGGCCGGAATATCATGAAGAAAACTTTGCAACATGGAAGGCACAAAGTGGATCGTCGTGATTTGACGGCTTTCTATCTCTTCCAATAAATAGTGCGGTTCTTTATGACCGCCGGGGCGAGCCATCACTAATTGACCCCCAACCATCAGGGGAAGGAAGAACTCCCAAACAGAAACATCAAAACTGAATGGTGTTTTTTGTAAAACGCGATCTTGCGGGGTTAATTGATAAGTATCCTGCGCCCAGAGCAAACGGTTAACCACACTGCGGTGCTCATTCATCACGCCTTTGGGGGATCCCGTGGAGCCAGAGGTATAGAGTACATAGGCCAGATGACGCGATGTCAGCCCTAAATGAGAAGCTTCCAGGTTATCATCATCCTGACGGGCAAGATTGGCCTGAACGGTTGAGTTATCTAAAAACCAGACAGGCATTTCGGTCACGGGCAATTGTTCTTGCAAGCCATGATGGGTCAGCAGGACCACAGGTTCGCTGTCTGACAGGATATAAGCGAGCCTGTCTGCGGGATATTCAGGATCGAGTGGCACATAAGCTGCCCCCGCTTTTAAAATCCCCAGCAGACTAATGACCATATCTAAACTACGCACCATGCAAATGGCGACGCGATCATCTGGATGAATTCCCGCAGCGACAAGAGCGTGAGCTAGCTGGTTAGCCCGCTGATTCAATTCCATATAACTGAGTTGCGTATTCCCGTACAGCAGTGCAATGGCAGTTGGGTTGCGTGCGGCTTGTTGCTCAACAAATTGATGGATTAAGGCGTGTTGCGGGAAGGGATTATCCGTATTGTTAAAATTATGAAGGAGTTGCTGACGTGCCTGTTCATCCATCAATGGTAAACGATCAATTGTCTGTTGTTCGTCACCGACCATCGCTTCCAGCAGAGTCAAGAGGTTCTGCATAAGCTGGGAGATGAATGCGGCATCAAATATTGCAGTGTCATAATAAAAGGTATAGCCGATATGATCACCGGCTTCTAAGACATTTATCATCAATGGAACGGGGACATCGGCATAGAGAGGATACGGGAAGGGCCGCAACTCTGCATTTCCCCACTGTACCGTGACATTGTCATCTTCCGCCATCCAGAGGGTGGTGAGATCACCCGTATATCTGGCTTTCTGGAATATCATGACCGTCTGGAATACGGGGTGAACGTCTGCATTGCGTTGCAGTTTCAGTTGTTCCAGTATCCTGGAAAACGGATATTTCTGGTTTTCAATCCCCTGTCGGATGGTCTTCGTCGCTTGAGTGATATGTTCCTGTACGGTCATATCACCGTTTATCTGGCAGCGTAAAGCCACCGGATTGATAAATTCGCCGACTAATTTTCCCCAACGAGCACGGCCTCTTCCCGGCAAAATAGAACCGATAATGACATCATCGACTTCGGTATAACGGCTCAGAAGAATTTGGTAGGCAGCCAGAAAAACAGCAAACAGGCTGTTATCATATTTTAGTGCCAATGCTTGTAGCTTACGCGTCAGTGACTTGTTAATGATTTTCTTTAAAGATATTTTTCCTGTGGCGGGCAAGGTGCTGTTTTTCGGTGGCCATTGCAATACGGCTAAATCGCCTGCCAGGGTGTTTTGCCAGAATTGTTGTTGTTTTTTGGCGCTGGCACTTTTCAGCCATTGTTGTTGCCATTCCACATAATCGTGGAAACTATTTTCTGGTGCGGGTTCCAGGGGGGTTGCAGAAAGCAGAGCATCAAGTTCATCTAACAGTATCCAATAAGACCAGCCATCAACGGCCAGATGATCAAAGGTCAAGACCATGACGCTTTCTTGTGGATTGCGTTGATACCAACTGGCATAAACCCGCAGCGGTTCGGTGAGATCAAACCTATGCCAGCAATCCTCCTGAACACGCTGTTTAAGCGTTTCTTCGCTAAGATATTGGGCATCATGTATTGTCAGTGTGATGTTAGCGCTGTCTGCGATGCAATAGCCTAATTCGCCGGGGTATAGTCCAAAACTTGCCCGCAGCATCGGATGTCTTTGTACCAATTTATTGAGAGCTTCTTCTAAACACGTAGCCGTTAATCCTTTAATGTGAGCACAAAATGCACTATTATTTTGACCGCGTTTATCCGGGGCAATTTGATATTGAAACCAGCGGCTACGTTGAGCTTCTGATAAAGGGAATGATTTCAATTTTTCAGGGTAATTCATTCTATAGCTCCCTTTTTATGGGTACATTAAAAATAAAAACATGAGAACTGATAAAACAAGAAATCACACTTGGGATTACACAATAAAAATAACCGACCATTCTAATAAAAAAGAACAGTCTTATTTTTATATTTATTTAATCTCTTCTTATCGCTGAGGAGATTATGTTTATTACAAAATTAGATAATCTCACATTAAATAATCCTATTGCACATTTCTAATAATGTTTTTCTAATGTGTCTAATTTTATTAGGTACCAATTAAAATTTAATATGCCTGCTATATTTCCCAGCGCAGCAAGGAAATATAAGACCTCGCGTCGTCTTGCGGATTGCAACTTGACGTTTATCGAGTATAGGTATTATGTGATAAATTTTATTGCCATTGGTGATTTTTTTGTTCACTTTGTTGCTCAAGCTTTTTTAGGGATATAAAGTGAAATAAGAGCCTGTTTTATTAGGCTCTTTGCTATAAGCTTTATTTCATTTTATTGAATATAATGGTCCTTACGATCAACTTCTTTAATATGACCATCTTCTAATTTGATAATGCGGTCAGCTATATTAAAGTAAGCATCATCATGACTAATAACCAGGACAGTTTTACCTCTGGCTTTTAATTCTGGCAGCAGCTCAGTATAGAATAAGCGTTTAAATACAGGGTCCTGATCGGCTGCCCACTCATCAAACAGATAAATAGGACGATCTTCCAGATAAGCTGAAACTAAAGCCAGTCGTTTCCGTTGACCTGCGGAAAGATTTGTGGTGGAAAATTCGCCATCAACGATTTTAACTTTGTGTGCCATGTTTAATGCTTCAATATAATGTGTTGCTTTTTCAGTAACATTTGCATCGCTGTTGAGTAACTGCTCAAACAGATGGTAATCAGAAAAAACGGCCGCAAAATGCTGGCGATAATGTTCATTATTCGCTGATGTTACTTGCACACCGTTTAATGAGATAGTACCGGATTCTTGCTCAAACAGGCCAACAAGCAACATGGCGAGCGTTGTTTTCCCACTGCCATTCCCACCGACGATAAAAACAATTTCGCCTTGCGATATTTTCAAACTTAATGGACCGAGTGCAAACTGGCGATCTTCTTTGTCCGTTGTGTAATGGTGGACAACCTCTTTCAGTTCAATCTCGATGGCTTGTTGCTTGCTAAATGGATTCGTGCCTTCAATGTGTACCGCCAGGGCTTCATCCAGTTGGCTGTCAAGACGCCGCATTTTATTCAATGAAACTTCCGCTTCTCTCAGTTCTGGAATTGCTCCAATAACTTCACTGATTGGGCCTGATAAGAAAAGAACAAGCAGCGATACAGTCACCAATGTTGCTGGTTCCTGGGGAAGCCAAATCGGAACAACAAAAATAATAATACCAATCATGGCATAAAATGTAACAGAACTGGCATTAATCACCCAGGCATAGCTGGAATTCGCTTTAACACAGATCTCCTGGAATACTTTGGCGGCAGGCGCAATCACTTTGCTAATGAAAAGATGACCTTTTTGTTTATTGAGTTGCAGCTCTTTACTACCATCAATCAGGCTTTGGAAATTAAGGTATATTTTATCTATTTGATCACGCATATCTGTCATTAATTGTAATGGATATTTTTCCCACAGATAAAACACATACATTCCGATAAGGCTGAGTGCCGCTAAAATGAGAAACAGTTGCCAGGACATCCAGGCCAAATAACTAAAACAGGCGATGATTAGGGTGATATTACCAAAAACGGAGGGGGCCAACATAAAGGAATGTACAAAAACATCGACATCTTTGGTTAAAACCGCCAATAAACCGTGCCGCCCAAGTTTATGCAGTTTTTTGAGTGGTGCCCGCAAAATTTTATTACTTAAACTTAGGCGTAATGAAAAAACCGTGGACTGGGCTAAGTGAGATAATGTAATTTCTGACACGGTTTTAGTAATAAAAAAAATAAAACAGATGCCAAAAAAACTCCAAAGAAATGTAATTAGGTTAATCTCTTCTGTGACGCCTTGACTGATCATCCCGACTATCGAAGCACCGGCAAACCCACTAATTAATGCGCTTATTGTCGATACCAACAGTAATACCCAAGATTGACGATATAAATAAGCTATTAGAGTCATAAAAAAGCCATTGTCGAAGGTTATAATTAATATGAAAATTCATATATCTGCTTACTCAATCCACTATAGTTATTTTTTTCTTATAAAACTGCAAGTGTGATTTATAGTATGGCAATATTAATAAATATCATCGTGATAAATATTATTTTCAATGTGAATGGTAACTATACGTGATTACATAGATGGATTATTTGGTCGTGTATTCAATCCGTTGCGTGAACTTTTTCCCGATGAGCTGAACGTTGATGCCCTGCATCGCCTTTACCGTGTTTTTTGACGAATTCAGTTTGCTGACAAAATCAACATCTTATTTCAACCGTCGCCATTTAATCTCTCTGAAAAAAGAGCGATCATGCACAATCATCAACGGGTTGGATATGTGACCGGAACTTTTACAAGAAAATGGCATTAATTAATAATGCAAATTAAATTGATAATCATTTACATTTAAAATATTGTAATGGCGATTTCCTTCTCAGACGCTCATACCTCTCCTGATGAACGTTTTGTCAAATTGGATTTCCGGCACCGCCTGTAAGCAGCCAGCGATGGGGAAGAGACCATAAGGAGTGCAGCCACGGGGCTGAAAAGCGTAACGCTACCAATGGAAAGGATAGTAGCAATGAAAATGGCAATGGAAAGGATTGTAGCGAAAAGTCTCGTATTAGGCACCAAAACGGCGATTCTACTTCTCAAACCACGGCAGATAATCTCCGTGGTTACTCGTTACCAGATGGATAGCAAAAAAACGATTTTCATATCCAACGCATTAAATTACACCAAAAGTGTCTTCACTAATTATCTAGATTCATCTAACCACAACGATGAAGTCGTAAGCCACCGCTTTTGCTACATGATAAGCAATAAACTAAGAAAAAATATTTCCGATCTGAAAGGTGCATCCGTGCAGTTTAACGTCAATAACCTCACCATGTCGCCTCCTGCTGTGGAAAAGAAACGCGCTTCTACTGCTATGACTGCAGCATGTCCTCCACGGCCAGTTATCGCTAATAACACCTGGTATCCGGCACCGCTGGCGGCTCGCTCTCATGTTGCCGTCGGTATTTTTCTCCTTTCAGGGAGGGGGGAAAAGCGGGCACCTACACCAACAAGAGGAACTTGATTTTGTCTGGTATTACCAATGATCTTCTTTCACTAACGTTGCAAGAGGATGACTTTATCTTTCTGTCGCCCCACAAAAGCCTGCTCGCTCGGGGATGCTTCGCCACCTTGACACATCCTGCTGCATCCGGACATCATGTCGAGAGCGAGTTTCAGAAGAAAGTGCAACAGTTGCTGCGTCAGGCTCAACAGGCCGGAGTAGAAAACCCCATTGTAGTGGGAGCTATTCCGTTTGACAAACGTCAACCCTGTTCGCTGTTTATTCCGCAGACCTACTACTGGCTCGATCGCCACGCCTTTAATCTCTCCGATTCTCCGGTACAAGTAGAGGGCCAGGCTCACTACATTCCAGATCATGATGTGTTTTGCAGCATGGTGGAGAACGCTTTGAATCCACTGCGCGTCGGTGCACTGAATAAAGTAGTGCTGTCGCGCTTGTTACAGATTGAAAGTATCTCCCCGCTTAGCGCTTTGAGCTTATGGCTACAGCTCAACAGACAGAATCCGGAGAGCTACAACTTTCACTTACCGCTGGCGGATGGCACTCTGATTGGTGCTAGCCCTGAACTGCTGCTACGTAAAGAGGGGAATGTCCTGCGCTCCTGCCCTCTTGCCGGCTCAGCGCGGCGAGGCGACGATGACTCTAGTGACAGAAATACCAGGGAAAAGCTGTTCAACTCTGGAAAGGATCGCCATGAGCATCGGGTGGTCACAGAGGCTATCCGTCACCAATTGACGGATCTCTGCCGGTCTCTGACGATCCCAACAGAGCCCTCGTTGCTCAGTACGCCTACGCTCTGGCATCTCGCTACTGAGATTCAGGGTATATTGTCCGATGATCGCGATAACGCATTGTCTCTTGCCTGCTTGCTTCATCCCACGCCCGCATTATGTGGCTCTCCTTATACCTCATCCCGCAACCTGATTGGCGAGCTGGAGCCATTCGACCGTGGCTGGTTTGGCGGTATTGTCGGCTGGTGTGACGCTCGCGGAGACGGGGAATGGGTTGTGGCGATCCGCTGCGGTAACGTTCGGCCTCATCAGATTGAGTTATTCGCTGGCGCCGGCATTGTTCCGGACTCTGTTCCGGAAAACGAATGGTTGGAAACCCGTACCAAATTTAACACCATGCTGAGTGCACTTGGTTTTGCAACGCAACAGGAGCAGATATTATGATTGAATTTAGTCGCTGGCCTCAGGATATGGCCGAACGTTATCGACTGAAAGGGTATTGGATTGATCGCCCGTTGAGCGAGATTCTCGATATTCACTGCGAGAACGATGCTGTGGCACTATTCTGCGGGGAGCGGTGCTGGAGCTATCGGGAGCTTAATGAAGCAGTAAACCGACTCGCTGCTTCCCTGTACCGACGCGGCGTGCGTCAGGGACAAACCGCATTAGTACAGCTTGGTAACGAGGCTGAGTTTTATATCGTCTTTTTTGCCTTGTTGCGCCTGGGCGTTGCACCCGTTAACGCGCTTTATAGCCACCAGAGCAGTGAATTAACTGCGTATGCGCACCAGATTACGCCAGAGATACTCATTGCCGATCGCCAGCATCGCCAGTTTCATGATGATACTTTTATTGATCTTCTGGTAGCGAAGTGTCCGGAATTGAAAATAGTGGTGCTTCACCATGAGGATTCAGATTCGAACCGTTCGCTTTCCCGCCTGATATCGGAAGAGCCCGGAGACTTCACGCCAACACCAACGCCAGCGGATGAGGTCGCATTTTTCCAGCTTTCCGGCGGCAGCACTGGCACCCCCAAGCTGATTCCACGCACTCACAACGACTATTATTACAGTATCCGCGCCAGCAATCCGATCTGCGACATCAGTAGTAAAACCCGATATCTCTGCGCACTGCCAGCCGCACACAACTATCCTATGAGTTCACCGGGCGCACTGGGCGTATTTTATGCGGGTGGTCAGGTCATCCTTGTCCCCGATCCTAGTCCGGATGGATGTTTTCCGGTCATCGCCCGTCATCAGATCAATATCGTCGCTCTGGTGCCACCTGCAGTCAGCATCTGGCTGGAATATACCAATATCAGAGGACACGCCAACGAACTCTCCAGTCTGAAAGTGATGCAGGTCGGCGGTGCTCCTCTGGGAGAAACGTTGGCCAGACGCATTTCAAAAGAGCTGGGCTGCCAACTCCAACAAGTATTTGGTATGGCAGAAGGTCTGGTGAACTACACCCGACTAGACGATGACGATGCGCATACCTTCACAACTCAAGGATGCCCCATCAGTGAGGATGATGAGGTATGGGTTGCAAACCGGGAAGGCCTTCCAGTACCGCACGGAGAGGCTGGATTGCTGATGACTCGAGGCCCATACACCTTTCGAGGTTATTACCGAAGCCCAGAACATAACCAGACGGTGTTCGACAGTAACGGGTTTTATTGTTCTGGCGACGTGGTTATTCAGTTTCCCGATGGATATCTGAAAGTCGTTGGACGTGAAAAGGATCAAATAAATCGTGGCGGCGAAAAAATTGCCGCTGAAGAGGTTGAACACCTGTTGCTGCGCCACCCAGCGGTGGTGTACGCCGCACTGGTCGCTATTAATGATTGTCTAATGGGCGAGAAAACCTGCGCCTTTGTGGTAACACGTGAACGCGGATCCGTGAAACCAGCCGTGCTGCGTCGCTGGCTACGCGAGCAAGGTATTGCTGACTACAAAATCCCCGATCGTTTTGAAAGTCTACCGGAGTTACCGCTCACTCCGGTAGGAAAAATCAACAAACAGGCGTTACGTGCACTTGCCAGCGCCACCTTAGAAAATTGAGAAAATATGCCATGAGCATTCCTAAACTTCAGGACTATATCCTGCCCGATGAAACCGCCTTACCTGTAAATAAAGTCGAGTGGAAGTTGGAGCCACAGCGCGCCGCTCTGCTAATTCATGATATGCAGGAATATTTCCTCAACTTCTGGGGAGAAAAGAATAAGATGATTCAGCAGGTTATCGACAACATAGTTACTCTGCGCACGCGTTGCCATGAGCTCGGTATTCCCGTGTTTTACACAGCTCAGCCTAACCAACAAAATGACGTTGATCGAGCGCTACTGAATGATATGTGGGGACCTGGCTTGAACCGCTATCCAGAACAGCAAAAAATCGTAGCAGCATTGTCCCCCGAACCGAAGGACACTGTGTTGGTGAAGTGGCGCTACAGTGCGTTTCAGCGCTCTGACTTGGAAACCTATCTGCAAGAATGTAAGCGCGACCAGCTTATGATCTGTGGCGTGTACGCCCATATCGGTTGCCTAACCACTGCCACTGATGCCTTTATGCGCGATATACAGGCTTTTATGATAAGCGATGCGCTGGCGGATTTCAGCCGGGAAGAGCATATGATGGCGCTTCGCTATACTGCGGGTCGTTCCGGACGCGTGTTGAGTACCTCTATGGCGTTGTCGGCACTTATTCCTCCCGCAGTAGAACGTAGATGGGATCGTGAACGTCTGCTTGCCATACTGCAACCCGCGCTGGACGAAGATGCACATGACATTGATGATGACGAAAACCTGCTTGATTACGGCTTAGACTCGTTACGCACAATGTCCTTTGTCTCAAAGTGCCGCCAGGAAGGATGCGAAATTGATTTTATCACGCTGATGAAACAACCAACGTTGCAAAACTGGCTTGCACTGCTGAACGGCGATTTGGAAGAGAAATGAACGATTTCAAGGGAAAAACTGTCTGGGTAACAGGAGCTGGAAATGGTATCGGCTTCCGAACAGCCCTCCGTTTTCACGAGGCAGGAGCCAGGGTTTTTGGATTCGATCTGAAATTTTCTGATTCAATGCCGTTTGAGACGCTCATTCTGGATGTCAGCGATGCTCATGCGGTGCAAAAAATCTGCCCTCCATTGCTGAAGGAAAATGGGCTGGATGTGCTGGTTAACGGTGCGGGAATTCTGCGTCTCGGCTCTGCTGAAACGTTAAGCCGTGAAGACTGGGAAAGCTCAATCAACGTTAATGCAGGCGCAGTATTTAATCTGTTTAAAATCCTCATTCCACACTTTCAGCGTCAGCGCAGCGGCAATATCGTTTCAATAGCCTCCAACGCAGCTCACGTGCCGCGCGTTAATATGGCAGTTTACTGCGCTTCTAAAGCTGCGATGCGTAGTCTGTGCCTGAGTGTGGGATTGGAACTGGCACCTTTTGGGGTGCGATGTAACATTGTTTCACCCGGTTCCACGCTGACTCCAATGCTGAAGGGAATGCTCAACGATGATGATATAGCATATCAGCGTCTGATCAACGGCTTTACTGAACAATTTAAACTCGGCATTCCACTTGGGAAAATCGCCCAGCCCGACGAAATAGCCAACGTCATTTTGTTTTTGGCCTCCGACCAAGCAAGCCATATAACGTTGCAAGATATTGTCATTGATGGGGGCGCTACACTCGGTGCTTGATAATCCGAATGTTTAAATCTGTTTACCTGTATGCCACTATAAAGAACGGAAAGACTATAATTATAGGGAATGGGTAAGTATTAAAAACCTAAACCAAAAACGAGTTAAAGGAAAGGGATATAACATGAGCCATATTACCGCATTGAGAAAAGTTAATAATTTAAAACAAGAATTTGATTTAATAGACGAAATCTGGTCACCGAAGGTGATAGCTGAAACAAATGAATATAAGATAATCATCTTGCTCGCTGACGGTGATTTTATGTGGCACACACATGAAGATGAAGACAAGGTATTTATGGTTATTGAAGGTGAACTTCGTATAGATTTTAAAAATGATCACGTAATAATAAAGCAAGGTGAGTTTTTTGTGGTACCTAAAGGGGAAGAAAGTAAGCCTTCATCCAAAGAATTAACCAAGTTGCTATTAATAGAACCCTATGTAGTCGCGAATTCAGGCCAATAAATTATTAATAAACATTGTCAGGTTGTGAAGTCAGATAATAAGTGCCACGCGTGATTTAAGATGGAAAAAAGGGGGAGCGGCTAATTGGCTCCCCCTTGCTTCTACCACCTACAAGTCGGTGCGGTCAATGCTGATTTTTTAGAAGCGTACTTTCACACCGATACCCACTTCACGCGGCTCCAGCATATATCCTGAAGGCCCCCCCGTACTATCCTGGTATTTATTTGTCGGCACACGTCTGTCAAAGACGTTATTTCCGTAAGCAAACAGTTCCAGATTTTTGGTCGGATTATAGGATAAACGGAGATTGGAAACTAAATAGGCACTGACTCGCAATTCGGGATCGTTCTGGTCATTTGAGAAGTAACGATCCACGTAACGAAGATCGCTACTTAGACGAACTTTTTCCGTGATGTTCCAGTCAGCACCGACGTTAAACATGTAGCCGGGCGCTTTAGCGAATTGTTTTCCTTCAAACAAGTTGCCTCGATAATCGGCGAATTTTTTGATTTCAGTATGAAGCAATCCAAGCCCACCACGTAGGCGAAGATTGTCCAGAGCCCGATAATCTGCCCCCAGCTCAAGTCCATAGGTTACCGCCTTATCGGCGTTGACAAGGATAGAACCGTTATTAGGTCTGTCTTTCGTATAATCCTCTACAGCACTCTGGAACCCTTTATAATCTGTATAAAAGATATTACCGGTTACCAGCAATCGGTTATTGAGTGCTTTACCACGTGCAAACAACTCGTAATTCCAAGCCTTCTCCGGCGCGAAGGTGTAATAGGAATGCCCAGAGAAATTCACACCTGTACCACCCGGTGCATAGCCTTTGCTTATCAGAGTACCGACGGTTATATCATCAGTAACGTCATAGGCGAGAGAAACTTTCGGCAGAATAGCATGGAACCCTTTACTATATTCATGATAGACGCCAGGCACATAGCTGGTGACCCCTTCATGCTTGACCTGGTCATATTGATAACGCAAACTGCCAGTCAGAGCCCATTTTTCCGCAAAACGCCTGGTCGTCTCTGAGAAAAGGCCGACACTGGTATTCGTCAGATCGGCGTCTGCCTTGCCCAACAGATTATCAAGCACATTCGAAGCCTTGTCACGCGAGTAATAAAACCCTGTTACTCCACTCCAGATTGAATATTCATCACCGAAGTTCAAACGTATTTCGTTGGAAACATTGTTAGAATCACGATTTGCGATACCTAGAGCCCTCTTCGTGAAAGTGTAACGATACTGCGAGGCCGAATATTGGAGCTGGTTGGAGAACACCATATCGTTTTCAAACGTATATTGAAGATCTAAAATACCGACATCACTGCTGGTCTTAGCCCTGTTGGTGCTTAGCGTCGAGTTTTTCAAATCACTGTAGGGCAATGACGCCGACTCACTGTCAGGATTTTTTGCTGTCATATGGGAGTAAGTCAGTTTGGCCAACCAAGGGCTATCCAGCGGTTGCCAAAGTGCCTTAACACGGATATCCAGATTTTCGAAATCTTTGTTCATATCAGAATCGACGAAACCGGGATTGGTATATTTAATGAACGTATTTCTACCGCTGTAATCCATGGCGAGGCGTACTGCGAGATCATCTGTCAATGGGCCATTGACAGTAAAAGAAGCCCGTTTCTTTTGGTGGCTTCCGTATAAAATCTGCCCATCGAATTCGGGGGTAAAGGTGGGATCGTTAGTCTTGATAATAACTGCACCGGCGATACTATTCGCGCCCTGTGTCGTCGTTTGTGGGCCACGGAATACTTCTACTGAATTTACGTCCCAAACAGATCCTCTCCCCAAACTAAATTCTGCGGAGCTGAGATACCGCCCATCAACACTGATGGTCGCTCGTGGTATGGGTTTAGAAAGAAAGGTATTTCCTCCTACGAGAGGCCCATTTGTCTCAATACCACGAATACTCGGTGCACTTGTATTGCTGGTATAAAGCACATTAGGTATACCCTGCAAAATATCAACGATGGTTGTCGCCTCAGGTTTATTCTGTATCCGTTGCCCGGAAATAACTGTGACTGAACTTGACGTTCTCTGCAGAGTTCTTTCTGTTTTTTCACCTGTTACCGTGATGACATCGGCGTCATCACTCCCCGTTTTGTTTTTCTCTGGTTGAGTCAAAGTGGCAGCTTGACTTCCCAAGGATGATAAGGAAAACAAAATCGCACTGCTAAGTAACACTTTTTTGCGTGAAAAAAGCAGATTCCACCCATTTACACGAATAGGCGGAGTTATTTTTATAGATATAATTCTCATTATCATTATCATTATCATTAATGTTCGCAAGATGACAATATTATGTTAACCTTCTCATTTGTCAATTGTATATTTTTGTCAATTCAAATACGGCAGCCACTGCAACGCACATTCTGCAGGCAGCATTAGTCCTCCTATGTGGCATTTAATGGATATTGGCTCGTATTAATGCATTGTAATAAATGACTGTTCAGTTTGATAAAACGAGAAAATCCATGTTGAATATTGATTCAGGAAAGTTATCGCACACCGCCATATCCCGTTACGAAGAACATATCTGGCTACTACAGCAACAAAACTCTGGCCGCATTCTCAAGCAGCTCTCAGCCTGGCGGCTTCATGACGATGTTAATATTTCAATGCTGATACACGCTATTCAGTCTGTTATTGAAGCAATACCGGATCTGAACGTACGCTATGAGTTAAATGATGACGGTGAATTACATAAAACCCGAGTCATGGGCTGGCAGACATGCCTTGAGTTTTTCCATGCCAGCTCACATGCAGACATGATCAAGCAGATACTGGCTGTACAAGCATCTGCTTGGATTCCTGAACAGCATCCACCTTTTAAAATATTGATAATACAAAAAAATAATGAAGTTGTTTTATCTCTTATTTTGCACGAAATATTGGCACAAATTTGTCATGAAAAAGAGATACTCGAAATACTGATCCGCGCTTATGCCGGTCACTGTGTAGAACCGCCATCTCTAAAACGTGTTTCCTTACTACCTTTCGACGGAAAAGCGGCTTCTCTCGTATCCTGGCTGCGCTGTTGCAAGAGTGAGAACAGCATTATTCATTCCTCTTTTGATGTCACAACTGACCTGAGTAAAGATCGGCTCGCACTGCGTTGGAAAACAAGACTTAAAATTAATGAACTGAAAACGTCCCTTTCCCGCGACAAACTATCCCACTGTGTGTCGGCTATGATTTCAGCCAGATTCGCCCAGTTCATTGGCCTGCTCGGCGGTCAAGAAAAGATTGCACTTTGCCTGTTACAGCCGGACGGTTTCCGCCGCATTATTATCGAGTGTGGCATGGCGGAAACACAGATCATCAAATCCGTCATGGATAGGCTTCAGGCGCAACCAGACGAAGATAATCTTCTCTCCGGTACTCCTGTAACAGGGAGTGATGAGTCCTGGGTATATGTTCGGTTGCTATCTCGTCCGAATGGCCTGGTTGAACAACAGAGTTTACTGAGCCATCCTATCCTATTGCCAACCTATGAAATGCGTCCCGATTTTGAACTGGCAACAGAGTGTGAAGGTACAGAAGAAATTAGCCTTATATTAACAACCGGCCAGGCGATTTCCGGTCACATTGGCGAGTTTCTGCTAAATCATTTTGTGTCATTTCTTAAAGGCAGTGAAGATGCCATTGCAGGTTTAGTCGCGAATTCTGTGCCTGGCGCTGCTGTGCACTCTGCTCACAACGCCCCCGGCAAGGAGATCTCTGCTGGTACTGATGAAATAGCAGCGATCATATTGTCAGAGTTCCGTGAAACTTTGGCCGTTACAGATATGACGCTGGATGATGATTTTTTTGACTGTGGCGGTCATTCTCTGCTGGCAACGCGCATTATCGGTAAACTACTCGGCACGCACGGGCTGGAAGTGCACTTCGGTGATTTCTTCAGTCATCCTTCTGCTGCCGCCTTGGCATCACGCGCAGTGATAACAAATCAGAGTAAGGATACGGAGCCTTCGGCGCAGACGCAAAACGATCGTTTGACGGCACCTTTGGCACTCGCACAAACCTCTCTTTGGAATGCCTATAACGCTTATGAATTTAGCACCATCTTCAACCTGCCCTTCGCGCTGGATTTTCTTGATGAGGTTGACGAAACGCTCCTTGAGCAGGCTTTTTCTGATCTTATCGAGCGTCATTCCAGCCTGCGCACCCTATTCCATGTTCAAAATGGTGAGGCCTGTCAGCAGATTGTCGCCATGTCGGACGTGAATAATAATAAGTGGTTCTGGTACAGTCACGAAAGTAAAAGTATACGTCTTGATGACGAAGCTGCTTACAAGTTCGATCTTTCCCGCGAATTGCCAATCAGAATACGGCTGATCCGCAATCCAGAAACCGGACGCCAAATATTGTCATTCCTCGTTCATCATATGGTTATTGATGAATGGTCGTTGAACGTTCTGATAGAGGAACTTGCCCAGGCTTATTTAGCGCGTTCTGTAGGTATGGCTCCTGTCTGGAAAAAAACCGCATTGTCATTCCATAAGTTTGCTCTACAACAGCAGGCAAATGGCTTTAATCAAAAGCATCTTGATTACTGGACTAACATGTTGCGTGATGCAACGCGCGGGTTAGAACTCGCCTTATCTGACAACCGGAAGACTATCTCAGCGCATGAAAGTTCGTCAAAAGCTGGTTGGATCGAATACAAACCTAAACCTGAAATCACTCATCGTCTTTATTCCTTCGCTCGACAGAATAATGCTTCCCTGTTCAGTGTTGTCTACGCTGCAATTGCGCTTTCGCTACACAAGCTTGGCAATCTGAAGGATATTGTGATAGGTACTTCTGCGTCGGGTCGTACTGATCCCGATACCTATGAAACAGTAGGCTACTTTACCACCATGGTTGCCCATCGGCTGCAGTTCTATCCAGAGCAATCCGTCGGCGCACTGATCGAAAACACCAGAGACACTATCAATAATTCCATGCCGTATGCGGATATACCGCTCGATATTATCCAACAATCGTTAGGGATGACACCGGAGGATGGTCTGATCTTCGACGTTTATATTCAGATTCATGCCAATAATGCACTGAATGGTGCCCTTAAGACCCCGTCTGGTAACGATATACGCTACCGGCAAATCGATCCTGATAAAAAAGAATCCATGTTTGGTCTTCAATTCGAGATCATGGAAGATGTCATTGATGGAGAAAGAATAATGCGACTGGTGATAACTTACCGTGCGGATCGTTACCCTGAAGAACACGTCCAGCGCATCTGTGAAACCATAGATAAAGTTTTCACATTCTTCACAACACCTGATGTTTCAAGCCTCCCCCTTGCTCAAGTTCCTGTGTGATGTCTATGGGGTGATGAACCAATCATTATGGATGTGATGTGGTTAGGTCAGGGGAGGTTTGTTGCCTGACCGAGCCATATAACCCTACTTCGCTCTGAAAGAGAAAATATTATGCGATCTGCTATTACTGTCATATTACTGTGCTTGATGGGGACATCGGCCTTTGCCGCAACGCGGCAGGTCACGGATACTATGGGACGGGAAGTCGTTATTCCTGAGGAGCCACAACGTATTGTGGTGATGAGCGAGCCTGCTCTCGGTCTGCCCCTAATGGAGCTGGGCGTTCAACCGGTCGGCAGTTATGGCCGTTCGGAAGATGGCACTTATCAGCTTGGTGCAGATTTCGTCGATAGTGTGCTCGGTGAAGGGTACACGAAACCACAAGGCATCAGTGCTGGCAGGGAAATCGATCTGGAAAAACTTTATGCACTTAAACCCGACCTCATTATTGGAACCGAATTCGATATCGACAAGGTAAAACAGCTTTCAACGGTTGCTCCTGTCTATCTGCAAAATTTCCTTTCTGGAAAATTCCATCATTTCAAGATTGAAGAAAATCTGGCCAGACTTACCGGACGTGAGCAGAATTTTCAAAAACGGCGGGACATGTATTTACAGCGCGTAGCGGCAACGCGCGCCCTTTTGCCGGAAAATACGGCTAATAAGACCTATCTGCCGATCCTTATAACAGATCAGATCAATGTCGTCGGCGAAGCGACCGGTTTCACTCAGGCATTGGAAGATCTTGGTTTCACCCGCCTGAAACTCTCGGCACAAGGCGGTCTTTCGGTCACCTCATCTCAACTGCTTTTACAGTTGAGTGCTGACAAATTAGGCGAACTCAATCCGGACGTTCTGGTAGTACTCAACAGTTGGGGCAGTAAGGAGCACGATGAGAACGCTATTCGCTCTGCACTTGATCGGATTGTGCCTGGATGGACTCACTATATGAAACCCGCTCGCGAAAAACGGATTATTTTTCTTAATGCGGGCGAAGTTTTTACCCCCACGTTTGCCAGTGCGGAACATACTCTCAGAGCCGTGGGAGAATGGGCTAAGACAAAGCAATAAAATAATCTAGTCAGCCAGAGGCTATGTGAATTCAACTTATTTTTATACTTGCTTCTATTAATCCGGATTTTTCAACCACGTGAATAAACTATGAGAGAATTAACGTCAATGCAGGCAGCCTGCTGGGTCGGACGTAACGTTCAGACCGATTTGGGAGGTATTGCCGCACATCTTTATGCCGAATTCGACGGCCATGACATTGAGATAGAAAGATTTAAACAGGCTCTGGAACGTGTTTGTTCTCTGCACCCCATGCTAAAACTCTGCGTCAACGCTGAAGGGCTTCAGTCTGTTATTCCATCCGGTGAGTCGTTGTTACTGGAAATTGAGGATTTTAGGGGATTACCAGAACAAGAGGAGGCAAGGTTACTTCTTGTTAAACGCATGGAGTGGACCCATCAGAAGCTTGATCTTTCTTCTGGTCAGGCGTCCCGTTTTTCACTCAGTCTGCGAGATGGCGGAAAATTTCGCCTGCATGTCGATACAGATATGATAGCTATCGATCCTTCGAGTTTCAGGATATTAATGGAGGATCTGGCGATATTTTATGATAACCCGGATCAGCCGGCTCCGGTAATCGCGTCGTATTTCAACTGGTGCGATCAGGTGCGCACCGATCCCTATCTAAAAGCTGCCCGTGAAAGGGACAGAATCTGGTGGCGCTCACGTATTCCGCACATTCCGCCTGCCCCCGCGTTGCCGATTAACAAAACCTTGCCCAATCAGGCTTGCAGCCATCGGCTGGCGGCATGGCTCCAGCCAGACGAGCGTCAGGCCTTGAAAAAACTTGCCCGAACACACAGGGTAACCATGTCGAGCTTGATGCTGGGACTTTTCTCTATTGTTCTTGGAAGGCATACCGGAGATAAATGCTTTCGGCTCAATGTACCGATGTTCTGGCGTTCCCCCCTTGTGGATGGCGTGGAGAGGATCGTCGGCGATTTCTCTAATGTGCTCATCCTCGGTGTAGATATTAATGGAACAGAAAGCCCTGCTGACCTTTGTAAACGACTTGGCGGGCAACTGACAGATTTGCTTGCCCATTCGGCTTATCCTGGTGTGAATCTGATGCGCGATCTTTCCCGGCATCATGGCGCGACGCAATTGACTCCTGTCGTCTTCACCGCGGCGCTGGATATACCGGAGGGAGAACTTCTCTCAGATCGGGTCAGGCGCGCATTTGGTCCCATGAACTGGGTTATCTCACAAGGTCCGCAAGTTGCGCTCGACGCACAAGTTGCTTCCGCCGACGGGGGTATTCTCATCAACTGGGACATTCGTCTGGATATACTGCCAGAAGAATGGATAACCCCAATGTTCGACAGTTTTGTTAATTTCGTCCGTGAAATCGCCACATATCCGCAACGCTTCGATGAGGCAATACATTCACCCGATGCAATAACAGCCCCATCACCGAGAGTCAGAATTGAAGCCACTGACTCTACTGTAAAAATCGATCGAAAGAATAGCATGGAAAAACCACTAACCTCCCTGCAACTGGCATATCTGCTTGGGCGGCGGGCAGAATTACCGCTTGGTGGCGTTGCGATGCAAGAATTTCGCGAGTATCGCGGGCGCATGGACTTGGAACATCTGCGAAATCACCTAGCGGATATGGTTCAGCGTTATGAAAGTTTACGCACCCGGATAGATGTAAAGCGACTCGTCCAATGTGTTAGCGTAGAAGCGGATATCAATTTACAGCAAATCGACCTGAGTACCCTGTCACGGGAAGAGGCACTCCGTCATGTGGAAAACCACCGTGAAGCATTTGCACATGCGCTTTTCGACTTGGAGCGTTCTCCGTGGGACATCACGTTGTTTCGTTTGCCAGAGAATCAACCGGAAGAGAATAACCTGATCGCGTTTGTTCGTTTTGACGCACTGATCCTTGATGGACGATCGATAGCTGCCCTGATGGTAGAACTTTTCGAGGGCAAGGTATCAATCATGGAGGATACTGGTGCCCCCTTGGATGAGGAAGATATCTCTGAAAGGCGCAAGATAGATGAAGCGTATTGGAAAACAAAGCTTGAGACAATCAGTGGTCCACTACGATTTCCGTGGACAAAACCACTGGCACAAATAGAGACTTCCCTCTATGCACGGCAAAGCCTGATTGTAGCACGGGAAGATTATACCGCAGTGTCGAAAGCCGGTGCCAAACAAATGCTTTTCAAGAATTCTACCATCATGACGCTGGTACTTGAGGTTATGTCCCATTGGATCGATGAGAAGAGTTTGTTCATTGGTGTTCCCGTCGCACCGCAGGTATCCGGTGTTTTGTGCAATCGTTCAAGTTTTATTGTGGTTAACTGGAATGTTGAGCAGGGCAATCTTTCTGAGCGAGCCAACACTCTACAGAATGATGTGCTGGAAGGGCTCGGACATCTTGCATTCTCAGGTATAGACATTACCCGACTTCTGGTTGAAAAGCATGGTGCAGGCCCTGTTTTACCGGTGGTGATTACCAACGGACTTTCGTGGCCGGTATCAGGTCACGAAAGTTGTATGCAGTTGCATAGTGGGCTAACTCAGACACCACAAGTTGCGATGGATATTCGTTTTTCGATCAATGCAGATAAAGCGCTTGTTTTTGACATCGATTATGCTATTGCAGCGGTTGAATCGGCTCTCGTTCGAGACATTTTAGGAGCTATAAGCAAAGCAATACAGGTCATCGCAGCTTCAGGCGTATTCGCAATTTCGGCACGGGATATTATCGATACGAACCACTATCGATTTAACGGCATTGAAACTGATTTTCACTGCGGGCGATTTCTCAGTCGGATAGCCACCAATATCTTCGACAGCAAAAACACTAAAACGGCACTTATCAGTGGCGACAGGCATGTCAGCTACGCTGAACTGGGATGTAATGTGCGTCGAATAATGGGAGCTTTCATGGAGAAAGGGCTTTCCAAAGGAAGTGTCGTTGCCCTCTGTATGCACCGTGGGCCTGAGCACACGGCTGTGACCCTAGCCTGTGCGTTGACGGGAGTGATCTGGGTTCCGATAGACGCAGATTCGCCCTCAGAGCGACTGCGCTATCTCCTTGAAAACTGCCATCCGGACCTTGTGGTAACGACAAAAAGAGAAGAGATTGAATATCCAGCAGAAACACCTGAAAAACTCTTGTCTGCCGAGCCGTTGGCGGAGCTTCCTCTTATGCTTGATGCTCTCTCATCAAGCGAAGCGCCCGCCTATTACCTCTACACATCCGGGACAACCGGAAGGCCGAAATGTGTTGTTTTATCCAATAAATCAACATCGAATGTCATCACCAGTACCCTTGACGAATGGTCTGTAACGCATCGGGATGTCTTCATTTCTGTCACACCTTTGCATCATGATATGTCGGTCTTCGACGTTTTTGGTTGTCTGACAGCAGGTGCGACCCTTGTTCTTCCCGCTATCGGTGAAGAAAAGGATGCACTACGCTGGAACCAGTTGGTTGCCAGACACAAGGTGACATTATGGTGCTCCGTACCCGCTATTCTGGAAATGCTTCTCGCGTGCCGCCAGGGGAATGAATTGAAAAGCCTGCGGCTGATTGCTCAGGGTGGCGATTACATCAAACCGGCGGTTATTGGTAGTCTGCGTACACTCCTGCCATCAGTACGGTTGATTTCGTTGGGGGGACCAACAGAAACGACTATATGGAGTATATGGCATGAAATAGGGCTGGACGACGTTAGCCAGATCCCCTATGGAAGGCCCTTACCGGCTAACAGCTATTTTCTGCTAAACGAGCGTGGCAATCATTGTCCGGTGGGTGTTACTGGCCTTATTCATACGGCAGGCGTCAATGTCGCATTGGGTTATCTGGAAAACGGAAGCCTCACCCAGACCAATTTTGTGACCATCAAGGACACGAACGGAAAAGAGCTCCGTGCGTTCCGGACCGGTGATCACGGGCACTATCGTCGTGATGGTATTATTGTCTTTGATAGCCGTGTCAACGGTTACGTCAAGGTGCGTGGAGTACGTATTTCGTTGCCGGACATCGAGAATGAACTGGTTCGCCACCCGTCGGTTAAGCACGTTCTTGTGGTGGATTATGGCGAGGAAATGCACGGTGAGACCGCCATCGGCGTACTTTATGTGCCGCAACAAGAGGGTGCTTTATCAGGAGCAGAATTGCGCCAATATGCCTGCCAATGTCTGCCAGCATCGCATATTCCAACACGGCTCCTACCGGTCCCTGAATTACCGCTCTCACCAAATGGTAAGCCTGATCGCGTTAAAGCACACAGCCTGCTGACGGAATCGGTGCATGAGCAACCATCTATTAAGCGCGACGCTTTCCCAGCTAGAGAAACAGCGATGAAAAAACAGGTGCTGGAAATTTATCTGGACGTGCTCGGCCAATCACACGCTAGCCACATCGATGGAGACAGCGACTTCATCAGCATGGGGCTGCGCCCTCAACATCTGAAAACAATTTCAGCACGTATCTATGAGAAATTTGCGATCGTGCTCTCGCTCTCGCAACTGCTGCGTTGCCGTAACGTAGCAGAAGTCGAACAGCACTTAATGGAAAAATTTTAGAAAACAACACGGATTATTAATATGAATAATATTGACCTGATCGGTATTGGTATTGGCCCCTTCAATCTGGGATTAGCGGCGCTGCTTTCGTCACACTCTGATCTGACCAGCCTTTTCCTCGAACGTAAGCTTGAGTTTCGCTGGCATGAGGGGCTCCTGTTACCCGGTACAACGTTGCAGGTTCCATTCCTGGCGGATCTGGTAACAATGGCGGAGCCTACACACCCTCTGAGTTTTCTTAATTATCTTCATAAACATGATCGTCTTTACAAATTCTATTATTATGAAAACTTTCAAATCCCGCGCCAGGAATATGACCATTATTGCCGATGGGTGACGCAACAGCTTCCCTCCTGCCAATTCGGTGAAAACGTTACTGATGTGGCTTATGATCCGGTTTCCGATCATTTCATGATTGAAAGTAAACCTCATACGGGACCGACGCATCAGTATTACAGTCGTCATCTTGCTATCGGTATAGGAACCGCTCCGTTTCTGCCTGAGTGGGCTAAAATCCAGACCAAAGCGCCTATCTTACATTCGGCAGAATTCATAAACAGGCGTGCACAGCTCTCAACATGCCGGCGTGTCACGGTAATTGGTTCAGGGCAAAGTGCTGCCGAATGCGTGCTAGCGCTCCACAATGCATTGACGCCTGAAATGATAGAGGCCGGTGCTTCAATCCAGTGGATCACCCGATCTGCCGGTTTTCATCCTATGGAATCGTCGAAACTCGGTCAGGAATGTTTCACGCCGGCCTACATGAACCATTTTCACAATATAACAAGAGAGAAACGCCGCAAGATCGTGTCGGGTCAGGGGGGACTTTATAAAGGTATCAGCGTCTCAACTATCGCAGATATTTTCGACATTTTGTATGAAGGCTCCATCGGTGGCCGTGATCCAGGACTTTTGCTTGTTTCAAATTGCGAAGTCGAGCAGGTAGAAAACACCGGAGACTCTGAGGCGTTGCGGGTCGTTTTTCGTCATCGGCATCTCGATAAAGTCGGCGTCATTGAAACCGATGCTATTGTTGCTGCTACAGGTTATGAGCATACCAGCCCCGAATGGTTAGAAGGACTCAAAAATACCGTGCTTGCAACCGACGATTATGGCGATTTTATTGTAAAAGAGGACTTTAGCGCTCAGCGCCTTGACAAAGGAAAAGGCTTTATTTTCGTCCAGAATGCTGAGATTTTTCAGCACGGTATTGGCTCTCCCGATCTGGGGCTTGGCGCGTATCGCAATGGGATTATTGCCAACCAGCTTCTTGGGCGAGAGTATTATCACTTGCCTAAAAACTCATCATTCCAGAGCTTTGATCTATCATAGTGTTACGATACAGGAGATAAAGATGACATTGTCCCTTGCGGATAAGAACAAGCTAGATGCGTTTTGGCATTACTGTGTTAAAAACCAGTATTTCAATATCGGCTATCCTGAGTCCTCAGACTTTGATTATTCTTATTTACAGAGATTCATGCAGTTCTCTATCAACAATTGTGGTGACTGGGGAGCGGAGTGCAACTATCTCTTAAACTCTTTTGAGTTCGAAAAAGAGGTCATGAAATACTTTGCTGAACTGTTCAAAATCCCTTTCGAAGACAGTTGGGGTTATGTTACCAACGGAGGAACGGAAGGTAATATGTTCGGCTGCTATCTTGGGCGAGAACTATTCCCGGAAGGGACACTTTATTATTCAAAAGATACGCATTATTCGGTAGCTAAAATCGTCAAGTTACTGCGTATCAAATCTTGTTTAGTAGAATCCTTACCCACTGGTGAAATAGATGATAATGACCTGATGCAGAAGATCATTGCTCATAAAGAACCACATCCAATCATCTTTGCCAATATCGGCACGACACTGCGTGGTGCGGTGGATAACATAAATATTATTCAACAACGTATGCAGCAAATCGGTATCGCTCGTGAGAATTATTATCTACATGCCGACGCTGCCTTAAGTGGGATGATCTTGCCGTTCGTAGATAACCCGCAGCCTTTTACCTTTGCAGATGGTATCGACTCCATTTGTGTCTCCGGGCACAAAATGATAGGTTCCCCCATTCCTTGCGGGATTGTTGTTGCAAAACGGAAAAACGTTGAGCGTATTGCAGTCGATGTTGATTACATTTCGGCTCAGGACAGAACCATATCAGGTTCACGTAATGGCCAGACACCACTAATGATATGGGCAGCCATTTGCAGTCACTCGTTTGCCGATTGGCAGCGCCGCACCAAACACTGCCTGGAGATGGCACAATATGCCGTCGAGCGTTTCCGTGCCGCCGGGATAAACGCTTGGCGTCATGACAACTCCATTACAGTGGTATTTCCATGTCCGTCGGCAGCCGTCTGGAAGAAGTATTGTCTGGCAACGTCGGGGGATGTTGCACATCTAATCACCACGGCACATCATCGTGACAGTCGTAAAATTGACGCATTAATCAACGGTGTTATTGCGGAATCTCGTCATATAGTTCAAGTGCAGGATGCTGTCATGTGAGAGGTAAAAACAACGACATTGGGGCTTACCCTGTGATTTTGGTATGTTAGCCAAATCATAACGATTACACTGTAATTTATTTTATATAAGATAAACTGAAGGAGTCTTTGGTGCTTACAGCAAAAAATATCACCGCAATTTACGGCAAGAAAACCGTATTGCATGATTTGTCAGTAGACTTTGCCCAAGGGCGTATCACTGCACTCGTCGGGTCTAATGGCTGCGGTAAGTCGACACTTCTGAAGTCCATCATGGGTTTCATTCCCCTGAAAAGCGGAGAAATTCTGTTGGAAGGTAAGCTGATTACAGGGATAAGTCGTAAAGCACTGGCCCGAAGAATCTCTTATCTGCCGCAGGAATGCCACTGCCCGGATTACATGACACTGGGAGAGTTGATCGAGCTGGCAGCTTGTGGGCGCAATTCGCTTTTCGGTGGACCATCCTCGCGGGATCGCAAATTGTTTCAGGATGTACTGGAAATCGTCGGCTTGGCCGATAAAGCCGGTTCTCAAGTCAATGCCCTTTCAGGAGGGCAACGCCAGCGCGCCTGGGTGGCGATGGTGCTTGCACAGGACACTGATATCGTTCTTATGGACGAGCCAGTGAACCACCTGGATATCAAATATCAATACACGGTGCTTAAACTGGTTCGCGATCTCTCACTCCAGCACGGAAAAACCGTCGTTGTGGTGTTACATGATTTAAATCTAACAACGACTTTTGCCGATGATGTTGTGATGCTGAATACTGGCAGCGTCATTGCAGCAGGTGCTGTCAATAAAACGATAACGGTAGATAATATCCGGCGTGTATTCAATATTCCGGCCGATATTTTCAGTCACAACGGCAGCATTATCTGTCAGCCTTATCCGGGCATAAACCATCCTGAAAATCAGCCTAGAGTATGACAATGAAATCCAGATTGTTTTTTATATTCGCCCCTTTTGTATTGCTGCTGATCTTTTTTTCCAGTCTCTCTTTTGGCGTGAATATTGCGTCAGTTTCGCAAATTTATGCGGCCTTAACACAGCCCGAACCGCAGAACTATGAGCAGGCAGTTATTTTATATCAGCGACTGCCACGGGCTTTGATTTCTGTTTATGTCGGTGCGGTAATGGCATGCAGTGGTCTCGTCTTTCAGGGGCTTATCCGCAATCCACTGGCCTCCTCATCAACATTGGGAATCAATGCCGGTGCGGCACTGTTTGTCATCGTAGGCGCAATCAGCTTTGAGTTTGACCTGACATTACAAGGCATAGCCGCGCTTGTCGGCGGATTATTTGGTTTTTTGTCATCTCTTGCGGTATCTCGCCTGGCTGGTGTTAACGGCGTTTCTCGTGACTTGCTACTGATACTGTCAGGCACATTAATAACGATGCTTTATCTTGGAATAAGTAATGCTGTTCTTCTTGCCTATCCTGCATTACGAACCGAATATTTGAGCTGGTTAGCAGGGGCCATCAATCATGCCTATATCACAAGACTTCACCATTTCTGGTGGTTCGGTATCCTGGCCTTGATAGTACTTTTATTACTGGCACGCCCACTAACTCTTATTCTGCTCGGTTACGAAAAGGCGTTTTCGATTGGTGCAAATGCCACGATTGTTTCACGCATTGCACTGATTGCAGCCATAGTTGCATCCAGTTCTGCCGTTGCCATATGTGGTCCTATTGGTTTCGTGGGGCTGGTTGTCCCCCATATTGTCAAGCCTCTGGTTGGTCAGAATTTTATGCTGTCGCTGCCAGCTTGTGCTCTGACGGGGGCCAGTATCTGCCTGATTGCTAATCTCTGTGCACAGACACTTTTCCAGCCTTATGTCATACATACCGGCATTCTGATGGATTTTTTGGGAGGGTTGTTTTTTATCTGGATCATAAGAAAGCGCTATCTTTCAGTAACATCGGAGAGATCGTTATGAATTTCGGTCAGGCAACAGACGGACAAAGGGTATTACGTTTCGCCAACGGGTTGCAGATGCGTACCCGTGATATAAAAGTCGGTTTATACCTATTTACCATCACGATCATACTCGTGGTTATTTCTTTAAACGTCGGGGTTACGAACGTTGGTATCCGTGAATTCACGCATATGCTTTTCGGGTATTCCCTTGATCACCACCAATTTTATGCACTTTGGGTTGTACGGATACCTCATATTTTATTGGGTTTGATGGTGGGTTGGTGCGCAGCCCTTGCTGGTGCTATTTTACAGCCGATTGCCCGCAATCCACTGGCTGACCCCAGCCTTTTGGGCATAAGTCAGGGATCTATGACGATGATCATAGTCTTGCTGGCGTTTATTCCTTCCGCACCTAAAATGCTGATCGTCATTGCTGCACTAGGTGGCGGACTGATTGTTGCGTTGTTTTTGACTTTGCTCGTTGGCAATAATCGCGCAAGTGGCTTGGCAATTTTGCTGATGGGGATTGCCGTCTCATCCGTTCTTAGCTCTGTCAGTTCTTTTCTTATTCTCTATCTTCCGACAGAGTTATCCTTGAATCTTTCTGGATGGATGCAGGGATCGTTGTTTCAGGCCAATTGGTCAATTATCGCATCATTCATGCCATTATTCTTATTGAGTATTATCGGAATTCTGCTCACTGGCCCCGCGTTAAACCGCTATGAGCTTGGAAACGAACTTGCCATGTCCCTTGGGGAGCCTATCAAATATTCCCGCCCGTTGCTGATGATGTTTTCTGTTCTGTTAAGCGCAGCATCTGTCACCACAGTAGGGCCATTGAGCTTTGTGGGGATATTAGCACCGCATCTGGCTAGCTTTATTTCATCAGCTACAGGCCGCGCCCGACTGTTTCTTTCCGCTCTGGTGGGCGGCAATTTGGTCGTCGCCGCGGATATCATGACGAAAGCAGTACCTTCAGAAGTCTTTCTCCCTATCGGGTTAAGCTTCACACTCATTGGCGTACCCCTGTTCATCCTGACGATGCGGCTGAGCGCATTGCGTAAACGCTGAATACCTGGGGCGTGATATCAGTTTATTAAATAGGGCATACTATACCAATCCAACTTCAGGATGCGTGTTCTATTTCCCCGCGCTGCGGGGAAATATAAGGCCTCGCGTCGTTTTGCGAATTGGCAGTGTGGCTACATCCCGTGGGTTGAATACGTGACCATTTATTGACTCCAATCCAAAGAGAAACGGTAACTTCCCGAACCGATTTCCAGACGATTTCTACGCCCTGAAATGTCGGGGCGGATCATGTCTTCGGGTATATTATTACCGTCAAGCTTCCAGTCTTCCTGTGTTTCCGGCAGCTCTGCCTCTGCGATACAATTTGGCGGAATTTTCACATCCCATAAAAGACAATCTTTATCAAATCGCCAATGGCTCACTATCTCACCGACATGAGCGCGGTACGACGCTTTGCAAAAACCGATCTTACGGTTTGTGAGTGGCCGCAAACGAAGCTTCCTGCCAGCGGAACCCGGTACAATTTCGATACCCGCCACGCGGGAAAACATGAATTCCCCGACTGCACCGAGCGCATAGTGATTTAGCGAATTCATGTTAGCACTTTGGAAGCCGTTTTCTGGTGTCCAGCCGTCCCAACGCTCCCAGATGGTTGTCGCACCATTGCGGATAGTGAAACCCCACGAGGGGAAAGTCTCTTTCATAAGCAAATCATATGCAGTGTCGGCGTGACCGTACTCGGCAAGAACGGGACAGATAAGGCGGATCCCGTGAATACCAGCCTGAACATGACCTCCTGTTTCCTCAATGGTGCGCAACAGATGCGAAATAGCTCTCACGCGGGTGGGTTCATCCAGCAATGTGTAACTGATCGCCATCAGATACGCAGTCTGTGTATCGCTTTCCAGCACGCCATCATCAGATACAAAAGCTTTTTGGAATGCGTGGCAAATGTCACGATGCATCGCCGTAAAACGCGCCTCATCCTGCCGTCTGTTCAACAGTCTGGCTGTACATGTCATGATATCGGCCATATGTGCCCAGTATGCGGTGCTGAATAGAGGTTTTGATGTCGTTTTGCCAAGGCAAAGCCAATCTCCCCAATTGCTGAACAGAGCCTTGCAACGGATATAGCTGGGATTGTTTCGCTCAATGAAATCCATCCAGCGAACCATACCACCATAATTGCGCACTAAAATATCCACGTCACCAAACTGCTCATAAATCCGCCAGGGAAGAATAACGCCCGCGTCTCCCCACCCTGGTGCACCGCGCGGCGGCAGGGGGGCAAAACGGGTATAAACAATCGAAGGCGCAACGTCTGGAAAGACACCATCATTCGTCTGTGCATCCGTAATGTCCAATAGCCACTTATCGAAAAACGAGGATGTGTCCAAATTATAGGCAGCCGTATTGAAGAAAACCTGAGCGTCACCCAGCCAGCCCATCCGTTCGTCACGCTGGGGACAATCAGTGGGAACGGATAAAAAATTATTGCGCTGTGTCCAAACAATATTGGATTGAAGTTGATTGAGCATCGGGCTACCGCTGGTGAACGATCCTGCAATCGGCAGATCGGAATGAACAGCAATGCCGGTTAAATTTATCTTTGCCACGTCAAAATTCTCAGGTGCCGACAGCGCGATATATCGATAGCCATGAACGGTAAATCTGGGTTCAAAAACCTGTTTCCCGCCCTTTGAGATATAAATGTCCGTGGCTTGCGCAGAACGGAGATTGGCTGTGTACAACGTGCCGTCAGGTTGCAGTGCTTCACCGTGGCGCAATACGAAAACGGCATCGTGCGGCGCGTCCAGTTCCATTCTGGTAATTCCGGCAATATTCTGCCCTATATCGAATATAAATTCGCCATTCTTTGTCTTATGCAAAAGCCTTGCTGCAAATTGAGATGTCTTCCGAATTGGACAGCTACGCGCTGCATTAAGCACCGGCGGCTGCGGTAAAACGTCTAGGATTTGCGAATTCCACCAGTCTTGATCGTCAAAATCAGGGCAATCCCAACCTTGCTGTTCCAACCGTGCGTCATATTTTTCTCCAATCAATAGGTCAGAATAAATTATCGCTTCGTTGGCGCATTTCCATTGCGGATCCGTGACGATAAAATTGACGTTATTGTCTTTATCCTCGATATGTAATTGACAGAGAAAAGCCGGACGAGAACCGTAATGACTGCCGGCACGTTTGTGATTAAGGGCAACACGCCCACAATACCATCCCTCTCCCACAATCGCGCCAAGCACGTTGCGTCCTTCACACAGCAGGCTGGTGACGTCATAACTTTGATATTCGATACGTTTATGAAAGTCGGTCCAGCCAGGGGCCAACACTTGATCTCCCACCCGCTGACCATTGATGCGAAATTCGTAAAGACCCAGTGCAGTAACATAGGCTGTTGCCCGTTTTATGGGGGTGGACAGCACGAATTCCCGCCGATGGTAATCTGCGGGTAGGGCGGAATATGGGTTATCATACGGTGTGTCTTGAGGTGGGGTACGCCCGTCAGGGGGAAAGAATGAGCGCGTGATCCAACCGGCTTTCCAATCGGAGGGATCCATAAGACCGGTAAACAACATCGCCGGATCAGCAAATTTGGACACGGCACCGGTTTCATCCCAGACCTGTACTGACCAATACAAGACTTGATCGGATTTCAGTACCTTGCCTGCATAGGGAACCAGCACGGAATCAGTTGCTTCGATCCGTCCACTATCCCAAAGTTCTCCCACTCCATTCGCCACCGCTTTTTTGTCGGTGCCAACGATAATACGGTAAGCAGTTTGTCTTCTGTTTCGCCCTGTACCTGCCAGTCCCCATGTGAAGCGTGGCTGATAGGTATTGAGTCCCTGAGGTAGGAACAGGTGTTCGCATCTAAGATCGATTGGATAAAAAACAAGTTGACTGAACAATGGGGCGTCTCCTTTAAACGCTTTTGTTTATTGCACGGCAGGGAACATGGCATCCATTCATTGCCGGCCATCCGCTTACGTTTGGCCGGAGCATCCCTGGGTGAAACCACTTCGCACCCATCCTTGGTTTTATCTTGTATGTTCATCGGCCAAAGTCGCCCTGACTATTCATTAAAAACAGGCACAACAACCTGTAACTAATTGATTTTAAATAATATGATTTACCAGAATAAAAATTACTAATTGCAAATACATTTTTAAATTTATGGGTATAACTTATAACCATTATTTTGAATAATTATTAAACAGAAAGACATCATTTCCACTATCCTCAATTCCATCCCTCTTTTTATTTATTTTTTATGCATAAATAATGCATAAATTGAAAATAAAAGCATTTTTATAAATTGTGAAAAACATCATAAAGTAAATTAATTGTGATTATATTGTGTTGACTTTGTTAAATCTCAAAGGGATTATGAGGGAAATTCACGATCAAAACAGATAAAAAGGAATCCTGTAATAATGTCATTGGGAACTTCTCGAAACAGTGAATTTTTAACTTGAATAAGATCAATTATTAAAAGTTAAATTTAATGATATATAAAATTGCTCTTATTTTTATACCTTAATCATTTGAGGAAAAACAAATGCCGAACATGATTCAAAGAAATTGGTTTGACCAGTATATGGTTCCCTGTTTTTCGCCGGCAGATTTTATCCCGGTTGTCGCCAAAGGCTCGCGTGTCTGGGATCAGAGTGGTAAAGAATATATTGATTTTGCCGGTGGAATTGCGGTGAATTCACTTGGACATGCCAATGATGAATTAAAGAATGCATTAAATTTTCAAATGGAGAATATGTGGCATATCGGAAATGGCTATACCAATGAACCTGTTTTAAAACTGGCGAAAGCTCTGGTTGAAAATACATTTGCCGATAAAGTTTTTTTCTGTAATTCCGGGGCGGAAGCGAATGAAGCCGCATTAAAAATTGCCAGAAAATATGCGCTGGATAAATATGGAAATCATAAGAACGAAATTATTTCATTTGAGAATTCCTTCCACGGCAGAACATTATTTACTGTGACTGTCGGAGGGCAACCTAAATATTCTCAAGATTTTGCGCCATTGCCGCAGCAAATTACTCACCTGCCCTTTAACGATATTGATGCTATCAAGGCTCATATATCGGAAAAAACCTGCGCTGTGATTGTTGAACCGATCATTGGGGAAGGCGGGGTGATCCCTGCCGAGCCGGCATTTTTAAAAGTATTGCGGGAGTTATGTGATCAATATCAAGCGTTGCTGATTTTTGACGAAATCCAAACCGGCATGGGTCGCACCGGGTATTTGTATGCCTACGAGGGGGTTGGGGTAGAGCCGGATATCTTGACCAGTGCCAAAGGGCTGGGTGGAGGATTCCCGATAGGTGCCATGCTGGTCAGGCAACATATTGCAGAGGCTTTCCAACCAGGATCGCACGGCACAACATTTGGCGGAAATCCGCTGGCGGCAGCTGTTGCTAACAAAGTTGTCGAGTTGGTGAACCAACCGGTGTTTCTTGCCGGGGTGCAAGAGCGTCACCATGAATTTATGAGACGGATGTCCGAGATTAATCAACGTTATCAGGTATTCAGTGAGTTGCGTGGCAAGGGGTTATTGCTAGGGGCAGAGTTGGTTGAAAAATATCAGGGCAAGGCGAAAACCCTGATTAATATCGCTGCGGAAGAGGGATTGATTGCTTTGATAGCCGGCCCTAATGTGTTGCGTTTTGCGCCTGCGTTAAATATCGAACAGCAGGATATCAATGACGGTTTCATCCGCCTTGAAAACGCCCTCAAGCGATTTGTTCAGGAATAAAGCCGATTTGAGGTGATATCATGATGCTATTTAGATCCGTTCAATATGAAGATTTGGGGGATATCCTCAATCTTTCGTCCCGTGCAGGAATTGGCCTGACGACCTTACCCAATAATCAGGAACATTTGACGTCACGGATTTCACGCAGTATTGATTCTTTCAACGATGCAAAGGGACGAGCACAACAAGGATTTTTATTTACTTTGGAAGATACGGAAAAGCATCGTGTTGTTGGTGTGAGTGCACTGGAAGTTGCTGTTGGGCTGGAGGAACCTTTTTACAATTTTCGCGTACACCGATCAGTGCGGGCTTCCCGAGAATTGGGTGTTTATAACACATTTGAAACGCTGATTGTCGGGCAGGATTATACCGGATGCACCGAATTGTGTACGTTGTTCCTTGATCCCGATTACCACGGGGGAGGCAATGGTGTTTTTCTTTCCAGAAGCCGCTTTTTGTTTATTGCCGCCTTTAGGCATTTGTTCTCGAAACATATTTTTGCCGAAATGCGTGGTATTACGGATCAACAGGGTGAATCGCCATTTTGGAATGCGCTGGGGAAACATTTCTTCAATGTCTCCTTTGCGGAAGCTGATTACCTGACCGGCATTGGTTCCAAAACGTTTATTGCAGAGTTGATGCCATTTCATCCCATTTATGTCCCCTTGTTGCCCGAAGAAGCGCGCCAGACTATTGGTCAGGTACATGAAAATACGCTGCCTGCCCGCGCTATTCTGGAAAAAGAGGGTTTTGCTTATCACGATGCGGTCGATATTTTTGATGCGGGCGCCATCCTGGATGCTGAGATTGATAATGTACGCACTGTCAAAGCCAGCCGGCTTGTGCATGTTAAAAGAAGCGATCAGGTTTCCCGATCACCGGACGGTGTACAATGCATTGTCTCGAACCTGAATTTTCAGGCGTTTAAAGCACTCCTTTTGTCTGTTTCTGAATCTCTGGATAGCGATGAATTGTGGCTTACCTCCGCCGAAATGGAGGTGCTGCATGTGGATGATGGCGATCCGGTACGCTTCGCTTCTCTTTTCTCTTAGCTGTTTTCACAATTAGCTGTTTTCACAATTAACTGTTTTCACAATGAACAGCTTTGTCATTAAGCGCTGTTGCAATTGAGGAATGTCACAATGAATCATCAAGCAAATTACATTGGCGGTGAGTGGATAGCAGGGCAAGGTCTGCCTGTCGTTAAATATTCTCCTGTCGATCAACGGATTTTATGGCAGGCGAATGGCGCTTCTGTCCATCAGGTTGATGAAGCCTGCCAGACTGCCCGCAAAGCATTTCCTGCATGGTCTGGATTGGCGGTTGAAAAACGGATTGCGATTATTCAGATATTTGCTGATTTGCTGACCCAAGAAAAAGACACGATTGCCCAAGTGATCAGTGAGGAAACCAGTAAGCCTTTGTGGGAAACACGGATCGAAGTCCAATCTATGATAGGCAAAATAGCCATTTCAATTGAAGCATGGGAACAGCGAACGGGGTATTCCGAAACACCGATGCCAGACGGAAAAGCGATATTACAGCATCGTCCCCACGGCGTGATGGCTATCTTCGGTCCCTATAATTTTCCGGGGCATTTACCGAATGGACATATTGTCCCTGCGCTTATTGCCGGTAATACATTGGTGTTCAAACCCAGTGAATTAACGCCGATGACGGCGGAGAAAACCGTGGAATTGTGGATTCAGGCGGGATTGCCTGTTGGGGTGCTGAATTTGGTGCAGGGGGGCAAAGAGACCGGTGGGGCTTTGCTGGATAATCGTGAAATTGATGGAGTGCTGTTTACCGGTAGTGCGGCAACGGGATTTCATTTCCATCGTCTATTGGCCGGTCAGCCAGAAAAAATGCTGGCTCTGGAGATGGGAGGCAATAATGCCCTGATTGTGGACGATTATGATGATATTGACGCTGCGGTTTACACGCTTATCCAATCGGCATTTATTTCCGCAGGGCAGCGCTGTACCTGTGCCCGGAGGTTGCTGGTGAAGCAAGGGGAGAGGGGCGATGCGTTGATTCAACGGTTAGTTGGTGTGGCAGGCCAGATTGTGCCCGGCCATTGGAATGCTGATCCTCAGCCTTTTATCGGTGGGGTCATCTCTTTGGCGGCGGCGGAAAGTTTGCTGCAAGCTCAAACCAAGTTGCTGGATTTAGGGGGAAGCGCTTTGCTCACCTTAACGCAGCCTGATCCGCATGCGACCTTTATGACACCCGGCATCATTGATCTCACCACTATCAAAGATATTCCTGATGAAGAATATTTTGGCCCGCTGTTGACCGTGAAACGCTATACCACTTTCGATGAAGCCATTTCAATGGCAAATGATACCCGATTTGGGCTGGCAACCGGGCTAATCTCTCCTGACGCCAGCCTGTTTGAGAGGCTACAGCAAGAAGCGAGAGCGGGGATCGTTAACTGGAATAAGCCGCTGACAGGGGCATCCAGCAAGGCACCGTTTGGGGGGGTTGGGGCATCCGGTAATCACCGTCCCAGCGCTTATTATGCTGCGGATTATTGTGCCTGGCCGATGGCTTCCCTGACGGCTGAAAGTTTGGTTTTGCCTGAAACGCTGGCACCAGGGCTTAATTTTTTCATCAATCAATAGGATGTCAGAGGTGGTTATGTCAGGAGTTGAAGCAAATTTTGATGGTTTGGTGGGAATGACACACCATTACGCCGGACTGTCAACGGGTAATGAAGCCTCCATCAATCATCAGGGGAAAGGATCCAATCCTCGCAAAGCCGCACTTCAGGGATTGATGAAAATGAAGGCGCTGTCTGATATGGGGTTAGTTCAGGGGGTTTTACCCCCGCAACCGCGTCCTGACCTGCCTGCATTGCGCCAGCTAGGGTTTACCGGCAGTGATGAACAGGTATTAAATAAAGCCGCACAATATTCTCCGTTATTACTGTCTAACCTCAGTTCCGCCTCTTCCATGTGGACGGCAAATGCGGCAACGGTTTCCCCTTCATCAGACAGTGCGGATCAACGTGTCCATTTCACGGTGGCAAATTTAAATAATAAGTTACATCGTTCGTTGGAAAGCACCACGACTTCACGCGCCCTGAAAGCCACTTTTTCTGATCAAAGCTATTTTGCTCACCATGATCCTCTGCCACAACATGCGGATTGGGGGGATGAAGGTGCGGCAAACCATAATCGTTTTTGTGGCGAATATGATGAAGCTGGCGTGCAGTTATTTGTCTATGGACGCAAGGCATTGCAGGAAGGAATTGCACCTAAGCGCTATCCCGCCCGACAGACACTCGAAGCAAGTCAGGCGATTGCTCGCCTGCATCAGCTTGCAGAACCCGGAACCGTATTTGCCCAGCAAAATCCCGCTGCCATTGATAGTGGTGTGTTTCATAACGATGTTATCGCAGTGAGCAACCGTAATGTTTTTTTTCATCACCAGCAGGCTTTTTTAAATCAGCAATCAGTATTGGCTGAATTGAGGGAAAAAATGGTTCAGCGTGGGCACAGCTTGGTGGCGATTGAAGTGCCTACGGAGCTAGTCACCCTTCAGGACGCGGTCGAATCTTACTTGTTTAACAGTCAGTTGTTGAGCCAGCCGGATGGCGACATGATGCTGATTTTGCCGCAAGAGTGCCAACAAAATCACAATGTCTCAGCTTATTTGCAAGCGTTGGTAGCGAAAGGATATTCTCCCATTAAGAAGCTCCATTTTTTTGACTTGCGGGAAAGTATGCGCAATGGCGGTGGGCCGGCTTGTTTGCGACTCAGAGTGGTGTTGAACGAACAAGAGTTGGCGGCGGTAAATCCAGCGACCCTGATGACACCAGAACTGTATCAACGGCTGACCACATGGGTTGAACGCCATTATCGGGATTCCCTGTATGTCGCCGATCTCGCTGATCCACAGTTATTGAGGGAAACTTATTCTGCCCTTGATGAACTGACACAGATCCTCAAATTGGGTTCGATTTATGCGTTTCAGAATTGATCGGGAGATGAAATGGATTTACTGACTTTATTGTTTGAAAACAAAATCGAAAATCACGTGTGTTTTCCGCCAACGATTCAGTCATCATGGTTGGCGGAAGGGGTATTACAGCTATTACCGCAAAGATCGCCACAAGTACAACTCTCATCCTCGCAAGAAAACTTTGCCGATACGTTGATTATTTCTGCCGGAATTCATGGTAATGAAACGGCCCCTGTGGAAATGCTTATCCAGTTATTGTCACAACTGGCGCAGGGAAAATTGCCATTGCAACATAATCTCCTGCTGATATTTGGCAATTTATCCGCCATGTATGCCGGGCAACGATATATTGATCATGATCTCAACCGTATGTTTAGTGGTCGTTATCAAAATTTTCCTTTGGGGAATGAATCGAAGCGTGCGAGGGTGCTGGAATCTGTTATCCGGCAATTTTTCAGTGAACCGGCGGTGATGGCGTCAACGAAATATCGGCACTTCGATCTTCACACCGCAATCCGAGGTTCTTGCCATGAACAGTTCGCCCTGTTGCCCTATCAGGCGCGTGAATATGCGGCGGATTTTTTACAATGGCTGGAACAGAGCGATCTTGATGCGTTGGTATTTCATAACTCAGTCGGGGGAACGTTCAGTCACTTTACCAGCGAGCATTTCAACGTAGATAGCTGCACGTTGGAAATCGGTAAGGCGCTGCCTTTTGGACAAAATGATCTGGCAAGGTTCAGCAATATAACCACTGCCTTGCAGGATTTGCTCGCCGGTTTGCCTTCCGGCAGGCGGGCTAAACCGGCGCTTGAACGCTATCGTGTGGTTGATGCCATTATCAAACAACATGCTAGCTTTCAGCTCAATATCCCGGAGGAGACGAAAAACTTTACTGAACTACCGTCAGGTTTTGAAATCGCCCGCCAGCAACATCAATCCTGGAAGATTGAGTCTCCGGCAAACTTTATTTTGTTTCCTAATGCCCATGTTGCTGTTGGGCTACGGGCAGGGCTGTTGTTAGAGAAATTAACCTCATCAATTCATAAAACAGCAAGCCGTAGAGGTGGTTGATGACGAGAAATAACTCACTTTAAGAGAACTTAGCCAGATCCTGAATACCATGAAAAATGCCTTTCTGGCATCGGTTTCATCATAACAAAGATGAGGAATTTTATTATAAAAAATAGCCCTATGCTAACAGCGTAGGGCTATCTCATGTTTATGCAGCGAGAAAAAATTACGCGTTTTCTTGCTGAGTTGCCTGAATTGCAGTCAGTGCAACGGTATAAACGATATCATCAACCAGTGCGCCACGGGACAGGTCGTTAACGGGTTTGCGCATGCCTTGCAGCATTGGCCCGATAGAGACCAGATCGGCTGAACGCTGTACCGCTTTGTAAGTGGTATTACCGGTGTTCAGGTCTGGGAAGATGAACACGGTTGCCTGTCCTGCAACCGGTGAGTTCGGTGCCTTGGATTTCGCTACATCTGCCATGATAGCCGCGTCGTACTGTAATGGGCCGTCAATGATCAGGTCTGGGCGTTTTTCCTGTGCTAAACGGGTTGCTTCACGCACTTTTTCAACGTCGCTGCCTGCACCAGAGTTACCGGTGGAGTAAGAGATCATCGCAACGCGAGGCTCAATACCGAATGCTTTCGCAGAATCCGCAGATTGGATTGCGATTTCGGACAGTTGTTCTGCGGTTGGGTCTGGATTGATCGCACAATCACCGTAAACCAGCACTTGTTCTGGCAGCAACATAAAGAAGACAGAAGAAACCAGAGAGCTATTGGGTGCCGTTTTGATTAACTGCAATGGCGGGCGAATGGTGTTTGCTGTGGTATGAACCGCACCGGAAACCAGACCGTCAACTTCGCCTTGTTCCAGCATCATGGTGCCCAGAACAACGTTGTCTTCCAGTTGTTCGCGGGCAACAACTTCGGTCATGCCTTTGTTCTTGCGCAGTTCAACCAGACGTGGCACATAGCGTTCACGTACTGACGCAGGGCTAACAAGCTCAATACCTGCGCCCAGTTCAACGCCTTGAGCCGCCGCTACACGCCGGATCTCTTCTGGATCGCCCAGCAGGATACATTCTGCAATGCCACGTTCAGCACAGATAGCCGCTGCTTTGACAGTACGTGGTTCGTCGCCTTCCGGCAGAACGATACGCTTGCCAGCCTGACGAGCCAGTTCGGTCAACTGATAGCGGAATGCTGGCGGAGACAGCAGGTTTGGACGCTCTGATGCAGCCGCCAGAGAATCGATCCACTCGCTGCTGATATGTTGTGCAACGTAGTTCTGTACTTTTTCGATGCGCTCGTGGTCATCGGCGGGTACTTCCAGACTGAAACTTTGCAGGTTCAGGGAAGTCTGCCATGTATTGGTCTTCACAGTGAAAACGGGCAGGCCGGTGTTGAATGCACGTTCGCACAGTTCACGGATAGAATCATCAATTGAGTAACCACCGGTCAGCAACACGGCACCAATTTCAACGCCATTCATGGCTGCCAGACATGCCGTGATCAGTACGTCAGGGCGGTCAGCCGAAGTCACCAGCAGAGAACCCGGGCGGAAGTATTCCAGCATGTTAGGAATGCTGCGGGCACAGAAAGTCACGGACTTGATGCGACGGCTTTCGATGACACCTTCATTGATGATGCTAGCTTTCAGGTGCTTAGCCATATCAATTGCACGGGTAGCGATCAGATCAAAACTCCACGGGATACAACCAAGAATAGGCAGTGGACTGTTTTTGAAGATAGTTTTTGGATCGACGTTGGTAATCGTCGCTTTGGTTGATTCGTCAAAGATCTCGGATAAATCCGGGCGAGTACGGCCTTGGTCATCAACCGGTGCATTCAGTTTATTGACGATAACACCGATAATGTTTTGGTTCTTGCTGCCACCGTATTCAGCACGGCTCAGTTCAATTCTTTCTTTCAGTTGCTCTGGGCTGTTAGTACCCAGGGCTGTCACGAACACGATTTCTGCGTTCAGTGTTTTGGAGATTTCATAGTTCAGGGATTGGGCAAACGGGTGTTTGCGGGTCGGAACCAAACCTTCGAGCAGAACCACTTCCGCATCTTTGGCGTTTTCGTGGTAACGCGCCACGATCTCTTCCATTAATACGTCTTTTTTGTTAGTGGTCAGCAGTGACTCCACATACGCCATATCCAGAGGTTCAGCTGCATGGATGCTGGAGTGTGAACGGATAATGGAAGTGGTTTGATCCTGAGAACCAGTGTGACGTGGCTGTGCGATAGGTTTGAAAACGCTCAGACGAACGCCTTTTTGCTCCATGGAGCGAATAACACCCAGGCTGACACTGGTTAAACCAACGCTGGTGTCAGTAGGAATTAACATAATTGTACGGGACACGGAAACCTCTTTAACGGTTGCTCGTCAGTCAATAAATGTGACTCAGTGTGATATCTTCGTGAAAACCGCCAGCAATGCCGGCGGTTCTAAAATTATGCTGATTATGCGGTCAGACGTGCTGAATCCTGAGCAATCACCAATTCTTCATTGGTTGGGATAACCAGAGCAGGGCGGCTGTTATCTGTCGTGATAACACCTGATTTGCCAAAGCGAGCAGCAAGGTTACGCTCATGATCATATTCAAAGCCCAGCAGTGCCACTTTCTTCATGGTCAGTTCACGAACCAGCGCGGAGTTTTCACCGATGCCACCCGTGAAGATAATGGCGTCCAGACGACCTTCCATCAATGCGCTGTATGCACCGATGTATTTAGCCAGACGGTGGCAGTAAACATCCATAGCACGTTTCGCGTCAGCTTTGGTTTCGTAATTGTCTTCTACATAACGGCAATCGCTGGTGACTTCGGTCAGACCTAAGAAACCAGACTCTTTGGTCAGCAGGGTGTTGATCTGAGCAATGCTCATACCCATTGCATCGTGCAGGTGGAATACGATAGCGGGATCGATATCACCACTGCGGGTTCCCATGACCAGACCTTCCAGCGGGGTCAGGCCCATAGAAGTATCAACACACTGGCCGTTGACAATGGCAGAAACAGAACCACCGTTGCCCAGGTGGCAAGTGATGACATTCAGTGCTTCAACGGGTTTGTTCAGCATCTTGGCTGCTTCACGGGAAACATAGAAATGGCTGGTACCATGTGCACCGTAACGACGGATGCCATGCTCTTTGTACAGGTTGTAAGGCAGTGCGTACAGGTAAGCTTCTTCAGGCATGGTCTGGTGGAATGCGGTATCAAATACGGCAATATTTTTCTCAAGCAGATGAGGGAACGCTTTTTTCGCTTCAGCAATACCGATCAGGTGGGCCGGGTTGTGCAGTGGAGCAAATGGAATAGCCGCTTCAATGCCTGCGATAACTTCATCGGTGATAACCACGGAAGAAGTGAACTTCTCACCACCATGAACAATACGGTGACCGATGGCTGAGATTTGTGCAGAGAGTTCTGGCTTTTCGGCCAAGAGAGTATTAACAATGAAGTTCAGTGCTTCGCTGTGTGCTGCGCCGGCACCTAAGGCAGCTTCGTTTTTCGCACCATCCATTTTCCATTTAATACGGGCTTCAGGCAGGCCAAAGCACTCGGCTAAACCAGAAAGATATTCTTCACCATTGGCAGGATCGATGATAGCGAATTTCAGGGAGGAGCTACCGCAATTAAGAACCAGTACCAGCTTACTTGACATGGAAATACCTATTATCTTGTTGTGATCTAATCTTAAATAAGAACAATGTTAAAAATAAAATAATTTGTTAACAAACCGAACCCAATTGTTGCGAAAAAGGGCAAAATTCCTGTTTTGCTACTGCAACAACATAAAAGTCTGTGTAGGATACCGTTTGCTAGCAATAAAGACAAAATATACTTAATAGGATTAATACTACAAAAAAGATTTTATCTTTTGTAGGGATTTTTTAAAAACTATACCTTTAATTGATTGAGGTCATGATGAACACGACACCGCCTGTTAGCCAAGGTTGGTTCAAGCGTATGCAATTAGGACAGCAATATTTGAAAACCTGGCCATTGGAAAAGCAACTTGCGCCTGTTTTTCCTGAAAATCGTGTGATTAAGGCGACTCGCTTTGGTATTCGGTTTATGCCGCCATTGGCAATTTTTACTTTGACATGGCAAATCGCTCTGGGGGGGCAATTGGGACCATCGGTGGCAACGGCACTGTTTGCCTGTAGTTTGCCATTACAGGGATTATGGTGGCTGGGAAAACGTGCGGCGACACCATTACCGGAAAAATTATTGCATTGGTTTTATGAAATTCGGGAAAAATTTGCTCAGGCAGGTATTGCAATGGCACCAATAGAACGTGTCCCGACCTACTTTTCATTGGCTGAATTGCTTAAACGGGCTTTTAAGCAATTGGACAACTCTTTTATTGATGATATTTAATCCATAGGAATTATGTGGAGTAAGTATTTTATTATCACATAATGATTAACAAATAATGATGTTTAAAGGAGTCGGATTTGGTTCTGAAATGTAGAGGTTTTTTATTCGATTTGGATGGTACGCTGATTGATTCATTGCCTGTGGTTGAGCGGGCCTGGATTCAGTTTGCCGATAAAATGGGTATCGATAGGGATGAAGTGCTGAACTATGTTCATGGCACGCCGGCGATATTATCTCTCCGGCATTTTATGCCAGATGCGAGTGAAGAGGAGATCGCCGGCACTTTCAAATGGATTGAAAAAATTGAAACAGAAGATACGGCAGGCATTACAGCTTTACCGGGTGCTATCGCCCTGATTGATAAGCTGAATGCGCTGGATATTCCGTGGGCCATTGTGACATCGGGAACGGTTCCGCTTGCTTCTGCGCGTCATAAAGTAGCGGAATTACCGGAACCTGCTCATTGGGTGACGGCAGAGTCTGTTACAAATGGAAAACCAAATCCTGAGCCTTATTTGTTGGGGGCTGAGAAACTGGGATTATTGCCGGAGGAGTGTGTGGTGTTTGAAGACGCTGCTGCGGGGATCCATGCTGGGCTGGATGCGGGCTGTCAGGTTGTTGTGGTCCACGATTCCCCGGATATTCCACGCCGCGATGAAATCCAGTTGACAATTAATAATCTGGAAGATATTGAAATTGTTAAATCAGGCAGTTATGTATCGATTTATACGCGATAAACTTCAAGTTGCAATCCGCAGGACGACGCGAGGCCTTATATTTCCCCTCTGCGCGGGGAAATATAACACGCATCTTGAAGTTGGATGGGTATATACCAGTTCCTTGATCAGAACGAGGGATTTTCTCTGAGAAACATGGCTTACTGACTTTGTTAACGTTTGTACCTGTAGGCTTTTGATAGATAGCCAGTCTGCTTATGAGCAGATTGGTCGTGCGGAGAGTCATATTTGAAAGGTATTGTTGATAGAGGCCAGATTGAATAGCGAACTGTTGTGGGTATTAACCCTGCTATTGATAGCCATTGTGCTTTTCACCACTAATAAAGTCAGAATGGATGTTGTGGCTTTATTGCTGATCATCGCATTTGTCTTGAGTGGCACACTGACGTTAAGTGAAGCTACTGTCGGTTTTAGTGATCCCAATGTATTGTTGATTGCTGCCCTGTTTGTTATTGGCGAAGGGTTGGTGAGAACCGGGGTTGCTTATCAGATGGGAGACTGGCTGGTTCGTGTCGCGGGTAACAGTGAAACCAAGATGTTGGTTTGGTTAATGTTATCCGTTGCTGGACTGGGGGCATTCATGAGTTCTACGGGGGTTGTGGCAATATTTATCCCTGTTGTCCTGAGCGTGGCTGCCAGAATGAAAACCTCTCCGGGGCGATTGATGATGCCATTGGGCTTTGCCGGTTTGATCAGTGGCATGATGACCCTGGTGGCAACGCCACCCAATATGGTCGTCAATAGTGAGTTGGTGCGCGAAGGTCTGCGGGGGTTTGATTTCTTCTCCATTACACCGATCGGCATATTCGTGTTAATAGCTGGCGTGGTTTATATGTTAGTCGCGCGTCGCTGGCTAGGGGGAGCAAACCACCAGACAGCGGACGAGCGTTATCACCGGACATTTCGTGGTTTGATACGTGATTATAAATTGTCGGGTCGTGCTCGTCGTCTGACTATCCGTCAAGGTTCACCTCTGGTTGGACACACATTGGATGAATTAGGGCTGCGCGCCCGTTATGGTGCCAATGTCATTGGTATTGAACGTTGGCGTAAATTCCGTCGGGTGATGGTGGCTGCCACTGGAGATATGGAATTGCAGAGGCAGGATGTCTTGCTGGTGGATATGTCGGATAGTGATATTGATTTACGGGAATTTTGCCGTGAGCAACAGCTAGAACCGATGGTATTGCGTGGGGAATATTTTTCCGGGCACTCGCGTAATGTTGGCATGGCTGAGGTTTCAGTGCTCCCTGAGTCCGAACTTTTGGGACAATCATTGCGTGATATGAAATTTCGCACCCGTTATGGTCTCAATGTCGTGGGGATCCGTCGCGGGGGAAAAGCGTTAGAAGGGAAGTTAGTGGATGAACCTTTGTTGCTCGGTGATACTCTGCTGTTAATTGGCGATTGGAAATTGATCATCGCGTTAAAAACAAAATCCCCTGATTTCATTGTGCTAAATCTGCCTGTTGAAGTAGAAAGTGCGGCTCCTGCTGCCTCACAGGCTCCTCATGCTTTATTCTGCCTTGCCCTGATGGTTGCCCTGATGCTGACCAATGAAATTCCGAATTTTATTGCCGCGTTAATTGCCTGCCTGCTTATGGGAAAATTCCGCTGTATTGATATGGAAAGTGCTTATCGTTCCATTCACTGGCCGAGCATTATTTTGATTGTTGGCATGATGCCTTTTGCGCTGGCATTGCAGAAGACGGGAGGCATTGATCTCATTGTCCGGGGATTGATGGATATCGCAGGTAATATGGGACCACGGGTGATGTTGGTGAGCCTGTTTGTACTTTGCGCCATGATTGGGTTGTTTATTTCCAATACTGCGACAGCCGTGCTAATGGCGCCGATTGCGATTGCGGCGGCGAATGAGATGGCTGTTTCTCCCTTGCCCTTTGCGATGATTATTGGTGTGGCGGCTTCGGCAGCATTTATGACACCGGTTTCATCTCCCGTTAATACATTAGTGTTAGGGCCGGGTGGGTATCAGTTTGCCGATTTCGTGAAACTTGGCGTACCTTTTACGTTAATTGTGATGGGGATTAGTGTTGCGGTGATCCCAATACTTTTTCCATTTTAATGTTTCTATCGGGCAGCTCCGTATGGCAGGGAGCTGCGTTATGATTATAGTCGGATAATATCTATGAGCTGATTTCATCGAGGGAGAGGCTGAAACTCGGTACAAACACAGCAATAAAATAATCCATTTCTTCACTGCGACGTTCTGCCAGTGTCTTATCCAATCGTTTTTTAGCTTGATTGAATTCAGTATTGCCTGCTGAGAGTTCCTCCAGACATTTCAAGTAAGCACATAATGCATCAGCTTGCTTGATAATATGGATTTCTTCTTCACTATGGAGATGCTCATCCAGGATGGTGCGAAAATCATCCTGTAATTCAGTCGGTAACATATCCAATAATTTTTGTTGGGCTATTTTTTCTATTTTCTTATATTCATGGGCAATTTGGGGGTTGTAGTACTTAATGGGTGTTGGCAAATCCCCGGTGATGACTTCGCTGGCATCGTGATACATGGCCAACAGGGCGATCCGTTCAGGATTGACATTGCCGTTGCATTTACGGTTTTTGATTATTGCTAAAGCGTGTGCGACAAAAGCAACCTGCAAACTGTGTTCTGAAACATTTTCTGTGCGCACATTTCGCATAAGAGGCCAACGGTTAATTAATTTTAGGCGGGATAATTGGGCGAAAAAATGACTCATAATTTCCTCTTTGTAGCCGATTAATTTGTAGCAAAATTGTAGCGGAATAATATGATTAATTGTGAGCGGAGTATCGATAACTTGAAAAAAGACGGGAATGTTCACTCGCGGAAAATTCATTTATGGAAAAAATAGCAATAAGTAAGAAATAAGTATTTATCTCAGAGAAGAGTCATCCCATTAATTTGTTAATATTAATGGGATTGGCTTTAATGATAAAGATTATGGTTATTGGCGGTAGTTACCGATAAATCGGGCAAATTTTTCAATTGCTATTTGTAAGTCAGCGACATGTGGTAGTGTAACAATGCGGAAATGGTCAGGATCTGGCCAGTTAAATGCGGTGCCCTGAACCAGTAAAACTTTTTCCTGTAATAAGAGATCGAGGACCATTTTTTGGTCATCATAAATATTGAAACGTTTGGTGTCTATTTTCGGGAACATATAGAGAGCACCCATAGGTTTCACACAGGAAATCCCTGGGATCTGGTTAATCAGCTCCCATGCACGGTTGCGCTGTTCATAGAGCCGGCCACCTGGGAAAATAAATTCACTGATGCTTTGATAACCACCTAATGCTGTTTGGATTGCGTGCTGCATTGGCACATTGGCACAAAGGCGCATTGATGCCAGCATTTCTAATCCTTCAATATAATCCCTGGCCTGCTTTTTAGGGCCGTTCAGGATCATCCAGCCCTGACGGAAACCAGCAACGCGATAGGTTTTGGACAGACCATTAAAAGTAACGGTAAAGAGATCAGGTGCTAATGCTGCAATGGGGTGGTGCTGGGCATCATCGTAGAGGATTTTGTCGTAAATTTCGTCAGAAAAGATAATCAGATTATGCTGGCGGGCGATTTCTACTATTTCCAGCAACAACTCTTTGCTATATACCGCGCCGGTTGGGTTATTCGGGTTAATAATAACGATACCACGAGTACGCGGGGTAATTTTACGGCGTATGTCGTCTAAGTCAGGAAACCAGCCCTGTTGCTCATCACATAGATAGTGAACGGCATTGCCGCTGGAAAGTGATACTGCCGCAGTCCAGAGAGGGTAGTCAGGCGCAGGAACCAACATTTCGTCGCCGGTATTCAGCAGGGCCTGCATGGATTGAACGATAAGTTCAGAAACACCATTACCGATAAAGATATCTTCAACGGTAACATCCAGCATATTTCTGGCTTGATAATGCTGCATGATGGCCTTACGCGCTGAATACAACCCTTTTGAATCAGAGTAACCCTGGGCTGTTGGCAGATTACGGATAACATCAACTAAAATTTCATCAGGCGCTTCAAATCCGAATGGCGCCGGATTACCAATGTTTAGTTTCAGTACCTTATTACCTTCTTCTTCGAGTCGTTTAGCTTCTTTGAGGGTATTTCCTCGAATGTCATAGCAGACATTATCTAATTTACTGGATTTATTAATGGAAAACATAGGGTGCCTCGACCTCTTTGGCGAAATGGATATTACCCGGCATAAAAAGTGTGATGATCAATGTACTCTTCTCAGTCTGTATTTTGAAGAGGCTCTGATATCTTTGGTTAAAATGGTTGTTTTAAGAATAAATGAATCAGTTTGCTCTCTGAATTATTGTCTTTTATTGGTGTTTTATTTCAATCATATGTGTTAAATTGGAATTAAAATTTGCATAATGGCGAGTTTTTAGTTGACAGGAGATGGTATTTTGACGGGGCTTCTGGGAACATGTGCCGTTTTTTTTCAGGAACACCAAATTGTCAATAAAAGTAAGAAGATTTGTATAATGTATTCTTATAATTTATCGTTATCGACTTGAAGTTAATTTAAGTTTTTATCATCAGATACTTTGACAAATTTTTTGAGTTTTTACCCATAACATTTCTGGGCCTATTCAGTGAAATGTTAATTTATTAAAAATGCTAATACTATCTGATAATGTTAAGTGTTCCTGATTCAGATTAAGTTATTCTTTGAAGCAAGTCAGAAAAAGGATATTTGTACTGGAAATTCGTGATTATGTGATGTAAATAGGGTTTTATCTCTGACTTATTTTGGGATTGCATAAATTTTGTTAAGAAAGGAGAAAATAAAACCCATGATGATTTAAATAGTAAAAAAATGCAGTAAACCTTTGCCCTATTTAATAGAGTAGAGTAATGTCACAATCGGTATTATTTTATTTGATACTGCTGAAGTAAAAACACCAGGTTAGTTAGTAATTAAAATCAAAAAAAAGTGATGAATAAACAATGATAAATGCAAATCGTCAGATAATAAACCTCGATCTCGATCTGCTAAGAACTTTTGTTGCTGTTGCTGACTTAAATACTTTTGCAGCAGCAGCGGCAGCTGTTTCTAGAACGCAGTCAGCTGTGAGTCAGCAAATGCAGCGGTTGGAACACCTCGTGGGGAGAGAGTTGTTTGCTCGTCACGGCCGTAATAAGCTTCTGACCGAACATGGTCTTCAACTTCTTGGTTACGCACGCCAAATTCTGCGTGCCAATGACGATGCAACCGCATCATTAACCTACAATGATGCAGACGGTGAATTGAGAATAGGTGTATCAGATGACGCTGTTGATACACTGCTTCCTTTCTTATTGAACCGTATTGCCTCTGTCTATCCACGTGTGGCTGTTGATGTGCGCATTAAGCGCGCTCAGTTTATCGAAAGCATGTTGGATAACCATGAGATTGATTTGGCAGTAACCACAGCAAAAATCAACTACCATCCTAAAACACTCTTACGTTCTTCGCCTGTCTTATGGCACTGTGCACCAGATTTCCAATTGCAGACAAACGAATCTGTCCCGTTGGTTGTGATGGATGAAACTAATCCTTTCCGCCAGATCGCTCAGGAAACGCTGGATATGGCCGGCATTTCATGGCGTATTGCGTATGAAGCTGCTTCCTTGTCCGCTGTGCGTGCGGCTGTGAATGCGGAAGTCGGTATTACCGCCCGCCCTCTGGAAATGCAGAATGCGGATCTGAGAATTTTAGGTGAAATTGAAGGATTACCACGTCTGCCGGAAATCCAATTCTTCTTATATTGTAATAGTAACGAACAGAACGAATCTGTTCTGACTGTTTTTGATGCGATAGAAAATAAGAAAACACCTTATACTGTAACAACTATTGAATCCGATGAATCCGACGAAATGGATGAATCTATCGACGTTATTGAACCCATTAAATCAACTGAATCAGTTGATGACAATTCCGTTGAAAATATAGACGAATAAGTATTATGTGTTTTATAGGCTAATATTTCCATTTTATTTATGGAAGTATTAGCCTGTTGCTAATGACTTATTAATAATCCTCCCAAGTTTCCATTTCCATTTCCATTTCCATTTCCATTTCTGATATTTCTAACAAGAAATATACCCTACTAATTTTCCTATACCTTTCGAATTTTAGTTAAGAGAATGTTGCTGTGTTAACAAATTTCATTTTCCTAACTTGATAAAATAAAGCCATTTTCAGGAATGGTTCGCTTATCGCACTTTAATCGTTCTTTTTAGAAACGATTTATTAAGAATTGAATAAATTACATTCAAGTGTTGAATGTTTTTCAATGAAACTGTGCACTTGATCATAAAAATACCCCAATCAGCACAGTGGAAAGACAGGTTTTTCCTGCGATAATGATGTAGTAAAGTCGAGTGATCGGTTAGACTAGTTATGTCGGTAAGATGTTTTTTTGTACGACTGACACGTTTTAGCGGTATACCAGCACAATCCGTTAATTAATGGTTTGTGGTTTGTAAATAAAAGTGCAGGTGCTTTTGCCGTTATGGCAAATTTTGTTGAGAGGAATAAAAACCAAGACGATTCAAGCTAGAAGATAGATTGATTAGCATTGTTTCAGATTTGGTTGTTATCCCTTCCCATGAATCGATGTGGTGCAACACTGCCGGCAAAAAGAGCAGACACTTTGACACCACTTTTGATGAGTAAGCAACGAGTATGTCGATATCCACTGGAGTTTTGGCCCATCACTGGGCATTCGCGGTTTTTCTAATAGGTGCTCTTGGTTTGTGCGCATTCATGTTATTGGGTGGGTACTTCATGGGGGGCAGGGCGAAAGCCAGAGCAAAACACGTACCTTATGAATCAGGTATCGATTCTGTCGGCAGTGCACGTTTGCGTCTGTCGGCGAAGTTTTATCTGGTTGCCATGTTCTTTGTTATCTTCGACATTGAAGTCCTTTACCTGTATGCATGGGCCGTCTCAATCAAAGAGAGCGGTTGGCTAGGCTTTGCCGAAGCAAGCATTTTCATTTTGGTGTTATTGGCAGGTTTGGTTTATCTGGCGCGCATTGGGGCGTTAGATTGGACACCAGCACGTTCAAAACGTCAGGTCAGTAAACCGAGTGCTGATACTTATATCAACACGACTGGCAACCATACCAACAACAGTCACATGCAGTAATAGCGAGGCATAAAGATGGATTATACGCTCACCCGCATAGATCCTAACGGTGAGAATGACCGTTATCCCCTGCAAAAACAGGAAACTGTCAGCGATCCCTTAGAGCAGCATGTTCACCGAAGTGTCTATATGGGGAAACTGGAACATGCTCTGCATAATATGGTGAATTGGGGGAGGAAAAATTCCCTGTGGCCCTATAACTTCGGGCTTTCTTGCTGCTACGTGGAAATGGTGACGTCATTTACCGCTGTTCACGATGTTGCACGTTTTGGTGCAGAAGTATTGCGAGCATCTCCCCGTCAGGCTGATTTCATGGTGATTTCCGGGACCTGTTTCGTCAAAATGGCACCTGTCATTCAACGCCTGTACGACCAATTGCTGGAGCCGAAATGGATCATTTCAATGGGAGCCTGTGCAAACTCCGGTGGTATGTACGATATTTATTCCGTAGTGCAGGGGGTTGATAAGTTTATCCCTGTCGATGTTTATATTCCTGGCTGCCCTCCTCGCCCAGAAGCCTATATGCAGGCACTGCTGCTGTTGCAGGAGTCCATAGGTAAAGAACGACGCCCACTGTCATGGGTAGTTGGCGATCAGGGAGTTTACCGTGCCAATATGCAATCAGAAAGAGAAAGAAAACGCGGTGAACGTATTGCAGTGAAAAACCTGCGGACTCCAGACGAAATTTAAGGCTTTTAGCCATATAGCGTAACCAGAGCAATGTGTTGCGATCACAAAAACCCTGATCAAGCGTTGTGGTGAAGAATGATGACAGATCAGATAGCGCAAGAAAGCGCCCGGCCTGCCTGGGCAACACGAGATCATCTTGATGATCCTGTTGTCGGCGAGCTTCATCGTCAATTTGGCCCGGATGCCTTTACCATCCAGCCGACCCGTACTGGTATGCCCGTTGTTTGGGTCAAGCGGGAACCGTTCCTGAAGGTAATAACGTTCCTGAAACAATTGCCCAAACCCTATGTCATGCTGTTTGACTTGCATGGCGTCGATGAGCGTCAGCGCTCTCACCGGGAAGGCTTGCCAGCGGCTGACTTTTCGGTGTTTTATCACCTCCTTTCCATTGAGCGTAACCGTGACATCATGCTGAAAGTCGCGCTCGCTGAACAAGACCTGAATATCCCTACTGTCACGTCAATTTTCCCAAATGCCAATTGGTATGAACGTGAAACGTGGGAAATGTTTGGCATCACATTTAACGGCCATCCCAATTTGCGTCGTATCTTGATGCCGCCGACATGGGAAGGCCATCCGTTGCGCAAGGAGTATTCTGCGCGAGCCACGGAATTTGATCCTTTCGTCCTGACTAAGCAGAAAGAAGATCTGGAAATGGAAGCGCTGACTTTCAAACCCGAAGAGTGGGGCATGAAGCGGGGCACGGATAATGAAGATTTCATGTTCCTTAACCTTGGCCCAAACCATCCTTCAGCTCATGGTGCATTCCGCATTATTCTGCAACTTGACGGCGAAGAAATTGTCGATTGTGTTCCTGATATCGGCTATCACCATCGTGGTGCCGAAAAGATGGGGGAACGTCAGTCATGGCACAGCTATATCCCTTATACCGATCGTATCGAATATTTGGGGGGATGTGTTAACGAAATGCCTTATGTACTGGCGGTTGAAAAGCTGGCCGGTATTGAAGTCCCCGATCGGGTGAAAACCATTCGGGTCATGTTGTCCGAGCTGTTCCGCATTAATAGCCATCTGCTTTATATCAGTACATTTATTCAGGACGTTGGGGCGATGACGCCCGTCTTCTTTGCCTTTACTGACCGGCAGAAAGTTTACGATGTCGTCGAGGCGATTACCGGGTTCCGTATGCATCCGGCATGGTTCCGTATTGGAGGTGTTGCCCATGACTTGCCACGCGGTTGGGATAAGCTCTTGCGTGAATTGCTGGACTGGCTACCGAAACGTCTGAATTCTTATGTCAAGGCCGCGTTGAAAAACAGTGTCCTGAAAGGGCGTTCTGTTGGGGTTGCGTCCTACAATGCCAAACAGGCTTTGGACTGGGGGGTGACTGGTGCGGGGCTGCGTGCCACGGGTATTAGTTTTGACGTACGTAAATGGCGTCCTTATTCCGGTTATGAAAATTTCGATTTTGAAGTACCGACAGGCTACAACGGTGATTGCTATGACCGGGTAATGCTGAAAGTAGAAGAAATTCGTCAGAGTCTGCGCATCCTTGAGCAGTGCCTGAAAAATATGCCGGAAGGTCCATTCAAGGCTGATCACCCACTGACCACGCCGCCACCGAGAGAGCGGACTTTGCAGCACATAGAAACCATGATTAATCACTTCCTGCAAGTGTCATGGGGTCCGGTCATGCCCGCCAATGAATCATTCCAGATGATCGAAGCGACTAAGGGGATCAACAGTTATTACCTGACCAGCGATGGTAGCACCATGAGCTACCGTACCCGTATCCGTACACCCAGTTTTGCTCACTTGCAGCAAATTCCCTCGGTGATCCGCGGCAGTCTGGTTTCTGACCTTATCGTCTATCTGGGCAGTATCGATTTTGTTATGTCTGATGTGGATCGCTAACGATGCAAAGTGAATTTAACGCAAACAAGCAAGCACGCCTTGATGTGGTTAACGTAACGGACGCTCAGACACCGGATGAGTTTGTATTGAGTGCTGACGAACGTAATGCCATTGAGCAGGAAAAACACCACTACGAAGATCCGCGTGCTGCGTCAATCGAAGCACTGAAAATTGTACAAAAGCAGCGTGGTTGGGTGCCGGATGGTGCCATTTATGCCATTGCTGAGGTACTGGGTATTCCGGCCAGTGACGTGGAAGGGGTGGCGACGTTTTACAGCCAGATTTACCGGCAGCCAGTGGGACGCCACATTATCCGCTATTGTGACAGTGTCGTATGTCACATCACGGGTTACCAGGGGGTTCAGGCAGCGATAGAAGCGTGTCTGGACATTCGTCCGGGGCAAACCACGGCCGATGGGCGTTTCACACTGTTGCCGACCTGCTGCTTGGGTAACTGTGACAAGGGACCAACGATGATGATTGATGAGGATACCCACAGTTACGTGAAACCCGAAGAAATTGAAAAATTATTGGAGCAATATCCATGACAACGCATTCAGGAGTGAAAGAAATTATCCGCACAGCGGAAACTCATCCCCTGACATGGCGGTTGCGTGATGACCAACAACCTGTCTGGCTGGATGAATACCGGAGCCAAAATGGTTATAAAGGAGCCGAAAAAGCACTGAAGGGCATGGCTCCTGATGAAATTACCGCACTGGTTAAAGATGCTGGCTTAAAAGGCCGTGGTGGTGCGGGCTTCTCAACAGGCTTGAAATGGAGCCTGATGCCAAAAGATGAAAGCATGAATATCCGCTATTTGTTGTGTAATGCGGATGAGATGGAGCCGGGCACTTACAAAGACCGCCTATTAATGGAGCAACTGCCTCATCTGTTGGTGGAAGGCATGTTAATCAGTGCCTTTGCATTGAAAGCCTATCGCGGCTACATCTTTCTGCGTGGTGAATATGTCGAAGCGGCTGTCCATTTACGCAAAGCCATAGAGGAAGCTAAAGCGGCCGGATTGCTTGGCAAGAACATTTTGGGCAGTGGTTTTGATTTTGAACTGTTTGTTCATACGGGTGCGGGACGTTATATCTGTGGTGAAGAAACCGCCCTGATTAACTCCCTTGAAGGGCGCCGGGCAAACCCACGTTCAAAACCCCCGTTTCCTGCGACAGCTGGCGTATGGGGCAAACCTACGTGCGTCAACAACGTCGAAACCTTGTGTAACGTGCCTGCAATTCTTGAGCATGGAAAAGAGTGGTATATCGGTCTGAGTGCCGGCAAAAGTAAAGATGCCGGTACTAAACTGATGGGCTTTTCTGGTCGGGTCAAAAATCCGGGTCTTTGGGAACTCCCTTTTGGCACAACCGCCCGTGAAATTCTTGAAGATTACGCGGGAGGAATGCGTGATGGCCTGCAATTCAAGGCCTGGCAACCCGGAGGGGCAGGAACCGATTTCCTGACCGCAGACCATTTGGATTTGCCAATGGATTTTGAGCACATCGCCAAAGCGGGTAGTCGTTTGGGAACCGCGCTGGCAATGGCAGTGGATCATGAGATCAATATGGTTTCCCTGACCCGCAATCTTGAAGAATTCTTCTCTCGTGAATCTTGTGGCTGGTGCACACCTTGCCGTGATGGCTTGCCGTGGAGTGTCAAAATCCTCCGGGCTATTGAGAGTGGCAAAGGCCAGCCAGGTGATATTGAAACATTAGAACAACTCTGTCGTTTTCTTGGACCGGGCAAAACGTTTTGTGCCCATGCGCCAGGTGCTGTGGAACCTTTGCAGAGTGCTATTAAATATTTCCGTGAAGAATTTGAAGCAGGAATTGTCACCAAAGATTACGGCAATACCAACCTGATTGCGGGTATTCAACCAAACCTGCTCAACCAGCGTTGGTAACAGACAGCGCTAATTTTTGATTAACGCCTGCTGCGGCAGGCCATTGGGAAGCATGCTGACTATGGCTACGATACATGTAGACGGCAAAGAATATGATGTAAACGGGGCTGATAACCTGTTACAAGCCTGCCTCTCATTGGGGCTTGATATACCTTATTTTTGCTGGCATCCAGCGCTGGGAAGCGTTGGCGCTTGCCGCCAGTGTGCGGTGAAGCAATATCAAAATGCGGAAGATACGCGTGGTCGCCTGGTGATGTCTTGTATGACACCCGCATCAGATGGCACGTATATTTCCATTGATGATGATGAAGCTAAACAGTTCCGTGCCAGTGTTGTGGAATGGTTAATGACCAACCATCCCCACGACTGTCCAGTTTGTGAGGAAGGGGGTAACTGTCATTTGCAGGATATGACAGTAATGACGGGGCATTCATTCCGCAAATACCGTTTTACCAAGCGTACTCACAAAAATCAGGAATTGGGACCATTTGTTGCTCATGAAATGAACCGTTGTATCGCCTGTTACCGTTGTGTCCGTTATTACAAAGATTATGCGGATGGAACTGATTTTGGCGTTTATGGTGCTCATGACAACGTCTATTTTGGTCGCCCTGAAAGTGGCACACTGGAAAGTGAATTTTCCGGTAACCTCGTTGAAATTTGTCCAACAGGGGTATTTACCGACAAAACACATTCAGAACGCTACAACCGTAAATGGGACATGCAGTTTGCGCCAAGCATCTGCCAACAGTGCAGCATTGGCTGTAACACCAGCCCCGGTGAACGTTATGGTGAACTGCGCCGGATAGAAAACCGTTATAACGGCACTGTCAACCACTACTTTATGTGTGACCGAGGGCGTTTCGGTTATGGCTATGTCAACCGCGACGACCGTCCTCGCCAGCCACAACAATTGCGTGGCGATCAATGGATTTCATTGAATGCCGAGCAAGTCATGCAAGGGGGCGCAGACATTTTGCGTCAGGCGAAAAATGCCATTGGCATCGGTTCACCGCGTGCCAGTATTGAAAGTAACTTTGCCTTACGTGAATTGGTTGGTGCGGAAAACTTCTACAGTGGTATTTCAGCGGAAGAACAACATCGCCTTGATACGATGTTAGAAATTCTCCAGCAAGGGGGCGTCTATACGCCATCTCTGCGTGAAATTGAAGATTATGATGCGGTGTTGGTGTTAGGGGAAGACCTGACCCAAACGGCTGCCCGCATGGCGTTATCTGTGCGCCAGGCAGTGAAAGGCAAAGCGCGAGAAATGGCGGCTGCTCAGAAAGTGGCAGACTGGCAGATTGCGGCTGTGATGAATATTGGTCAACATGCCAAGTATTCTCTTTTCCTGACCAGTGTTGATGAAACCCGACTGGATGATATTGCCGCATGGAGTTACCGTGCACCGGTTGATGATCAGGCTCGCTTAGGCTTTGCCGTGGCACATGCCCTGAACAATATCGCTCCTGCGGTTGATGGCCTGCCGGATGAACTGAAATCGAAAGTGGCAATCATTGCACAGGCATTACGTGATGCGAAAAAGCCATTGATTATCAGTGGTAGCAATTCAGGCAGCGATGCCTTGATTCAGGCTGCCGCTAATATTGCATGGGCGTTGAAAGATAAAGGCGCAGATGTCGGCCTTTCTTATGTTGCCGCGTATGCCAATAGTCTGGGGCTGGCAATGATGGAAGCGCAGCCATTGGATGTTGCTTTGCAGCGTATTGCTAAAGGGGATTCAGACACCGCCATTGTGATGGAAAACGATCTCTATCGTCATGCACCGGCGGATAAGATAGATCGCGCACTGGATAGCCTGAAAAACCTGATTGTCGTGGATCATCAGCGCACCGCCATCATGGATAAGGCGCATTTGATTCTGTCAGCCTCCAGTTTTGCAGAGAGTGACGGTACGTTGGTGAATCAGGAAGGTCGTGCCCAGCGCTATTTCCAGGTTTACGAACCGGCATTTTATGACAAATCTATCGTTATGCTGGAAAGCTGGCGCTGGATGCATTCCCTGTATACCACTTATACACAGTGCCAAACTGACTGGACACAGCTTGATCATGTGATAGCCGCTTGTGTCAAAATGATGCCGCAATTCAAAGGCATTATAAATGCAGCACCCGATGCGACATTCCGTATTCGTGGGCAAAAACTGGCGCGTTCACCTCATCGTTACAGCGGCCGTACGGCAATGTTGGCTGATGTCAGTGTCCATGAGCAGCGCCAACCCCAGGATATCGATACCGCATTTGCTTTCTCAATGGAAGGGAACAACAGCCCATATGCACCACGCCAGCAAATCCCATTTGCATGGGCACCCGGCTGGAACTCACCACAAGCGTGGAATAAATTTCAGGCGGAAGTCGGTGGCAAGCTGCGTTTTGGCGATCCGGGGGTTCGTTTAATTGAAACGGTTGATGGTGGATTAAACTATTTTGACACTATCCCGACCGCATTCACTGCGCAAAAAGATCAATGGCATGTTGCGCCCTATTTCCATCTGTTTGGTAGTGAAGAACTGTCCCAACGTTCTGATGTAATACAGGAGCGTATGCCTGAGCCGTATGTGATGTTCAATCATAAAGATGCGGAGCATTTGAAGGTGAAAGAAGGTGCAGTAATGGCATTTGATTGTGAAGGGCAGAAACTGCGTTTGGCCGTGCGCTTGAGTGGTAATCTGGCCCAGGGGCAAATCGGCTTGCCTCTGGGAATGTCGGGTGTACCGCCGATCCTGGCAGGCAAATTAGTCCATAACTTACGGGAGGTTGCATAATGAGCTGGTTTACTCCCGAGGTCATTGAAATCCTGATTGCTGTACTGAAAGCGGTTGTCATTCTACTGGTCGTGGTTATCTGCGGGGCATTCATGAGTTTCTTTGAACGCCGTATCCTTGGCCTGTTTCAAAACCGTTATGGGCCAAACCGAGTCGGTTGGGGCGGTTCATTGCAGCTTGTTGCAGACATGATCAAAATGTTCTTTAAAGAAGACTGGGCACCCCGCTTTTCTGACAGGGCCATTTTCACCTTGGCTCCTGTCATTGCATTCTGCTCAATGCTTCTGGCCTTTGTGATTGTACCGGTAAGCCCGACATGGATGGTCGCAGACCTGAACATCGGCATCTTATTCTTTATGATGCTGGCAGGTCTGGCGGTTTATTCCGTGCTATTTGCTGGTTGGGCGAGTAACAACAAATATGCCTTGCTGGGTGCGATGCGGGCATCCGCACAGACACTGAGTTATGAAGTTTTCCTCGGTATGTCCATGATGGGCGTTGTGGCACAAGCCGGCTCCTTTAACATGGTGGATATCGTCAACTCACAGCAACATGTGTGGAATGTTATTCCTCAATTCTTTGGCTTCCTGACTTTTGCCATTGCGGGGGTAGCGGTATGCCACCGTCATCCCTTTGACCAACCGGAAGCAGAGCAAGAATTGGCTGACGGCTATCACATTGAATATTCCGGTATGAAATTCGGTCTGTTTTTTGTCGGGGAATATATCGCGATTGTGACGGTATCTGCTTTGATCGTCACGCTGTTCTTTGGTGGCTGGAATGGGCCTTTCTTGCCGCCGTTCGTCTGGTTTGCGCTGAAAACAGCATTTTTCATGATGATGTTCATCTTGATCCGCGCTGCCTTGCCGCGTCCTCGTTATGATCAGGTGATGTCGTTTGGCTGGAAAGTTTGTCTGCCGTTAACGTTACTGAATATGCTAGCGACAGCCGCAGTTATTTTATACAACGCTCAATAAAGGGGGCGATTGAACCATGACATTGAAAGAATTAGTGGTCGGTTTCGCCACCCAAGTACGCAGTATTTGGATGATAGGGCTTCATGCCTTCCATAAACGCGAAACAAAAATGTATCCGGAAGAGCCGGTTTATCTGCCGCCCCGTTACCGTGGACGCATCGTCCTGACGCGTGATCCTGACGGTGAAGAGCGTTGTGTTGCGTGTAACTTGTGTGCAGCGGTATGTCCGGTAGGATGTATCTCACTGCAAAAAGCCGAGCATAAAGATGGGCGCTGGTATCCTGAGTTTTTCCGCATTAACTTTTCGCGTTGCATTTTCTGTGGCCTGTGTGAAGAAGCGTGCCCAACTACCGCTATTCAGTTGACACCGGATTTTGAACTGGGTGAATTCAAGCGTCAGGATCTGGTGTATGAGAAAGAAGATCTGCTGATTTCAGGGCCGGGTAAATATCCTGACTACAACTTTTACCGTAAGACAGGTATGGCGATTGACGGCAAAGACAAAGGTGAAGCCGACAATGAGGCCAAGCCTATCGACGTTAAAAGCCTGTTGCCGTAAGGAACGATATTCATGGAATTTACATTTTATGTCGCAGGGCTGGTTGCTATTCTGGCAACACTCAGGGTGATAACCCATACGAATCCAGTGCATGCACTGCTGTATCTGATTATTTCCTTGTTGGCATTGTCCGTTGTGTTTTTTTCAATGGGTGCCTATTTTGCGGGTGCTTTGGAGATCATCGTTTACGCGGGCGCTATTATGGTGTTGTTCGTCTTCGTCGTGATGATGCTGAATTTAGGCAAATCAGTTGTCGAGCAGGAACGGCGCTGGTTACAACCCAGAGCCTGGATTGGCCCGTCAATCCTGTCTGTTGTGCTGTTGATTGTGCTGGTTTATGCCATCAGTACACTGCCATCCGCTGAAATCAGTGGTGAAGTGGTCAGTGCCAAAGAAGTGGGCATTAGCCTGTTTGGCCCTTATGTACTGGCGGTCGAGCTGGCCTCTTTGCTGTTGTTGGCAGGATTGGTAGTGGCTTACCACATCGGCCGTGAAAATCGGCAAGGGGAAGTGATCAGCAATCGTACGGAGGACCAACAATAATGATAGCGTTACACCATGGCCTCATTCTGGCGGCTATTCTGTTCATATTAGGCTTCACCTGCCTGATTATCCGCCGCAATCTGTTATTTATGCTGATCGGGTTGGAAATCATGATCAATGCTTCAGCGCTGGCGTTTGTCGTTGCTGGCAGCTATTGGCTCCAGCCTGATGGTCAGGTGATGTACATTCTGGCCATTACTCTGGCAGCCGCCGAGGCGAGTATCGGGTTGGCACTGTTACTACAGCTGCACCGTCGTCGCCAAAACCTGAATATTGATACAGTCAGTGAGATGCGCGGATGAACTTACTCTATTTAACCATTCTGCTGCCACTGCTGGGATTTTTGCTATTGGCATTTTCCCGTGGCCGCTGGTCTGAAAATATGTCAGCCACCATCGGGATAGGTTCTGTTGGGCTGGCAGCATTAGTCACATTCTGGGTAGCACTTGATTTTCTTGCACAGGATGGGGCAGGGGGGCGGGTTTACAGCCAAACGTTGTGGAACTGGATGGCAGTGGATAATTTCAGCATTCCGGTTAATCTGGTGCTGGATGGTCTGTCACTGACGATGCTCAGTGTGGTGACTGGCGTGGGTTTTCTGATCCACATCTACGCGTCTTGGTACATGCGTGGTGAAGAGGGATACTCCCGTTTCTTCGCCTATACCAACCTGTTTATCGCCAGTATGGTGGTATTGGTACTGGCAGATAACATGCTGTTGATGTATCTCGGTTGGGAAGGCGTCGGCCTGTGCAGTTACCTGTTGATCGGTTTCTACTACAAAACCCCTGCCAATGGCGCGGCGGCAATGAAGGCCTTCATTGTGACCCGTGTTGGTGACGTATTCCTTGCCATTGGTATGTTTATCCTTTACGACCAGCTTGGTACGCTGAGTTTCCGCGAATTGGCGGTATTGGCACCACAGTATATTGAAGCAGGTTCTGGTGCGATCACCTGGGCAACCTTGATGATTTTGGGGGGGGCTGTCGGTAAATCCGCGCAGTTGCCATTGCAAACATGGCTGGCTGATGCGATGGCCGGTCCGACACCCGTTTCTGCGCTGATCCACGCCGCGACGATGGTGACCGCTGGGGTTTATCTGATTGCCCGTAGCCATGCATTGTTCTTGATGGCGCCTGATATCTTACATTTGGTCGGTGTTATTGGTGCGATCACTTTGCTGCTGGCCGGTTTCGCGGCACTGGTACAGACAGATATCAAACGCGTACTGGCTTACTCCACCATGAGCCAGATTGGCTACATGTTTCTGGCATTGGGCGTACAGGCGTGGGATGCCGCAATTTTTCACCTCATGACCCATGCATTCTTCAAAGCATTACTGTTCCTGGCTTCTGGCTCGGTGATTCTGGCCTGCCACCATGAGCAAAACATCTTCAAGATGGGAGGGCTGAGTAAGCGTATCCCATTTGTTTATCTCTGCTTCCTGGTGGGTGGCTCTGCGTTGTCGGCACTGCCATTACTGACAGCCGGTTTTTACAGTAAGGATGAAATCCTGTGGGGCGCGTTGGCAAATGGTCATATGAACCTGATGCTGGCGGGGCTGATTGGGGCATTGATGACATCACTGTATACCTTCCGCATGATCTTTATCGTGTTCCACGGTAAAGAAAATACCCATGCTCATCCAGTCAAGGGCATTACTCATACCTTGCCATTGTCAGTATTGCTGGTGTTGTCCACATTTGTGGGCGCGCTGATTGTGCCACCGCTGGCGGGCGTCCTACCTGAGAGTGTTTTGTCAGAAAATAGCGCGGCAGGGCATGATGGCAAAATGACATTGGAAATCATCTCTGGGGTGGTTGCCGTTGTCGGTATCTTGCTGGCGGCTGCTTTGTATCTGGGCAAACGTGGTGTGGTCAATGCCACAGCGAACAGTGCAGCGGGGCGTTTCTTCTCCACATGGTGGTTCCATGCCTGGGGATTTGATGCGCTGTATGACTGGGTATTTGTAAAACCATTCAAGGGCATCACCCGTTTGTTGCAAAGTGATCCTTTGAACTCACTGATGAACATTCCAGCCATATTGTCACGTTGGGGCAATAAAGGGCTTCGTTGGAGTGAGAACGGACAAGTCCGTTGGTACGCTACCTCTATGGGGTTGGGTGCAGTGCTGGTTTTAGCTCTGCTGCTTTTGGTTTAATTAAGGGACACATTGCGCCATGCTACTACCTTGGCTAATTCTTCTGCCCTTCATCGGAGGCCTGTTGTGTTGGCAGGTCGAGCGCTTCGGCACCCGTATGCCGCGTTGGATAGCGCTTCTGGCGATGGGACTGACGCTGTTACTCTCCCTGTACCTGTGGTTACAGGGCGGTTATACACTCACCAACCCACAGGGCATACCACAGTGGCAATCAGAGTTCCTGCTTCCGTGGATCCCACGTTTTGGCATTAGCATTCATCTGGCACTGGATGGTTTATCCTTGCTGATGGTGGTATTGACTGCATTACTGGGTTTGATGGCGATCCTCTGTTCGTGGAATGAAAACCAGCCATACCAGGGCTTCTTTCACCTGAACCTGTTGTGGATACTGGGGGGGGTGATGGGGGTTTTCCTTGCCATCGACCTGTTCCTGTTCTTCTTCTTCTGGGAAGTAATGCTAGTACCGATGTACTTCCTGATTGCCCTGTGGGGACACAGAGGCTCAGAAGGTAAAACCCGTATCACTGCGGCAACGAAATTCTTCATCTATACCCAGGCTAGCGGTTTGGTGATGTTGATTTCGATTCTGGCACTGGCTTTTATTCACCATGATGCAACCGGCGAATGGTCATTCAACTATGAAAAACTGTTGGATACGCCGATGTCACACACCGTTCAATACTTGCTAATGCTGGGTTTCTTCATTGCATTTGCGGTGAAAATGCCGGTTGTTCCTTTACACGGTTGGTTGCCAGATGCCCATAGTCAGGCCCCAACAGCGGGTTCAGTTGACCTTGCGGGGATTTTGCTGAAAACAGCGGCTTATGGTTTGTTACGTTTCAGTTTGCCTCTGTTCCCGCAAGCTTCTGCGGAATTTGCGCCGATTGCCATGTGGCTGGGCGTCATTGGTATTTTCTACGGTGCGTGGATGGCATTCAGCCAGACTGATATCAAGCGCTTGATTGCCTATACCAGTGTTTCTCACATGGGCTTTGTGCTTATCGCCATTTACACAGGTAGCCAATTGGCTTATCAGGGCGCGGTGATCCAGATGATTGCACATGGCCTGTCAGCCGCAGGGCTGTTCATTCTGTGTGGTCAGCTATATGAACGCCTGCATACCCGAGACATGCGCCAAATGGGCGGATTATGGGGAAGAATTCAACTCTTGCCTGCGATATCCCTGTTTTTTGCGGTAGCCACATTGGGTATGCCAGGAACTGGTAACTTTGTCGGGGAATTTATGATCCTGTTTGGCAGCTTCAGTAAATTTACCCTGATTACTACGGTATCCGTGTTCGGTTTGGTTTTTGCCTCCGTTTATGCACTGTACTTGATGCAGAAGGCTTATTACGGTACACCAAAAACGGATAAACCTTTACAGAGAATGGATGTACGTGAAATTTCCATTCTGCTGTTGTTGGTCGTCTTGCTGGTGATTTTGGGTGTTTACCCGCAGCCAATCCTTGATACCTCAGCCGCAGCAATGAGTCACATCCAGAATGGGTATTCAGCTTCACTTTTAACTACAAGGCCGTAATTCGCCATGACAATAACTCCTGAACAATTGATCGCACTGTTGCCGCTATTGATCGTCGGATTGACGGTGGTGGTTGTGATGTTGTCCATTGCGTGGCGACGCGATCATTTCACCAATGTCACCCTGACGGTGATTGGTCTAAACCTGGCTCTGTTCTCTCTCTATTTTGTGGGACAACAAGAGCCAATGGATGTCACGCCATTGATTCATGTAGATCGTTTTGCAATGTTCTATACTGCCCTTGTGCTGATTGCGAGCCTTGCAACAACGACATTTGCCTACTCATGGTTGGAAAATTATCCCGATAATAAAGAAGAATTTTATCTGTTAGTGTTGATCGCGGCGGCTGGGGGAATTCTGCTCTCTTCGGCCAACCACATGGCATCACTGTTTATCGGAATTGAATTGATCACCCTGCCGCTGTTTGGTTTAGTGGGTTATGCATATCGCCAGAAACGTTCTTTGGAAGCAGGCATCAAATATATGTTGCTGTCTGCGGCCGCATCTTCATTCCTGCTGTTTGGTATTGCATTGCTGTATGCAGAATCCGGTGATTTATCTTTCGCATCACTCGGCAAGAGTTTGAGCGATAGCAAACTGCATGAACCGTTAGTGCTGGCTGGCCTGGGGATGATGATCGTAGGATTGGGCTTTAAACTTTCCCTGGTGCCTTTCCAACTGTGGACACCGGATGTTTATCAAGGTGCACCGGCACCGGTATCGACCTTTCTGGCAACGGCAAGTAAGGTTGCGATTTTCGCAGTGATCATGCGCTTATTCATTGAAGCACCAGTGGCTGAAAGCACAACCTTACGTATTCTGCTCACGGTGATTGCTATCGCATCTATCCTGTTTGGTAACTTGTTGGCATTAACACAAAGCAATATCAAACGACTGCTGGGTTACTCATCCATTGCTCATTTGGGATATTTGCTGGTGGTATTGGTTGCCATCAAAGATCATACTTTGGCAGAAGAGACGGCAGGTATTTATCTGGTCGGTTATTTGCTCGCCAGTATCGGGGCATTTGGCGTGGTCAGCTTGATGTCCAGCCCATACAGAGGGCCAGATGCGGATTCACTGTTCTCATATCGTGGCCTGTTCTGGCATAAACCGATCCTGTCAGCGGTAATGACAGTCATGATGTTGTCGTTGGCGGGAATACCATTAACATTTGGCTTCATTGGCAAATTCTATGTCATCGCGACAGGTGTTGAAGCAAGCTTGTGGTGGCTGACTGGTGCCGTTGTCGTGGGTAGTGCCATCGGTCTTTACTACTATCTACGCGTGATGGTGAGTTTGTACCTGCCGGCCCCGAAAGCGCTAAACCGTGATACACCACACAATTGGGCATTTACCTCTGGCGGGATTGTGGTGTTGCTCAGTGCATTACTGGTGTTGATCCTTGGTATTTGGCCACAACCGCTGATTGATATTGTTCAGCAGGCGAAAAGTGTTCTGTAAACAATAAGTGTTCTGTAAACAATAAGCTAAAGAAACTATTAAAAAAACCCAGCCATCGTTGTCTGGGTTTTTTTGAACAGAAAAACACCCGCAGCATGCGGCAACTGCTCGTATTTGAATCCCATCGAACACAAGTGGGCCGACGCAAAGCCTTATATTTTCCCGCTGCGCGGGGAAATATAACACGCATCCTGAAGTTGGATTGGTATATTTTCATGAATTAAATGCATTTTGGCTCTGATGATTTTTAACATATAAAATATAAAGCGTTAGGCATAAAATTCAAAATGTTCACTGTAAGATAAGATCAGGTGAAAGTTTTATTATGGGGGAAATTCACTCTGATTACAGTTATGGTGTGCGGTAATTTTAAGGAATAAGGAGAGGTTAACTATTTATTGATTTAATAAGGGGATATATGTCATGAATTCATTTGAAAATAAAGTGGTATTGATCACTGGAGGAACAGCCGGAATAGGGCTGGCTACTGCTATTGAATTTGCGAAAATGGATGCAAGAGTTCTTTTGGTAGGGAGAAATGTTGATAAAGGTAGTAAAGCAATAGCACAAATGCCACACAATGCTAATTGTGAGTTCTATTCTGCCGATATGAGCAAACAGTCAGACATTAAGCGGCTCTTCTCATATATTAAAGAGCATTATGGCCGTTTGGACATTGCTGTTAATAATGCCGGAATGTTCGGTGCTTCGTTTACTAAAATAACCGAATATCCAGATGAAGTATGGGATGAGGTCATTGCGACGAATGTAACGGGCGTGTATCAATGTATGAAGTATGAAATACCGTTAATGGAGCAATCAGGTGGAGCAATAGTAAATGTCGCATCAGTTTCAGGTTTAAAAGCAAATTATGCAGGAGGGTGTGCCTATACTGCCAGTAAACATGCGGTGGTTGGATTGACAAAATCTGCTGCTTTAGAGGTGGCAAAGTTAAATATTCGGGTTAATGCCGTGTGTCCAGGATTAATCAGGACAGATATGTCAGTCAGTGTGTTTGGTGATAATTTAGATGCGTATAGTGACATCCACCCAATTGGACGGATTGGGGAAGCAGAAGAAGTGGCTAATGCTATCATGTGGTTATCTGGTAACAGAGCGGAATTCATTACAGGTTGTTGTTTACCCGTTGATGGCGGTTTAATGGTAAAATAGACTTTAAATACCGATCTCTTGAGTTGATACATAATAATATCCGTGACGGACAGGTACATGGCTGTACTCAATCCGTCTTTTTAGTTTCTGATGGAAGTAATATCCTGTAGGGCAATTGGTAGAGAATAAAGAGGGAGTTTATTTTCAATATGATGCGTCATATCTTGCCATTCATCCGAAATTAATCTCTCCTTTTTTGATTAAGGCGAATACTTCATTACAAAAAGCTCCCAAAGAACCTCAGCGGCTACGATTGGACAGCATATGGAACAGAAATGGTCAAAGCTAAAGGCCCCGTAAAGCGTTTTTGCAGGGAGAATTCTTGTCATAACCATTTTTTGACAAACTCTTCCAACGGCATTGGATGGTCAAAGTAATATCCCTGCAAATAATCGACAGAATAGTTCGTTAACTGATTAATCTGTTCTTGGTTTTCAATTCCTTCAGCCACAATTTCCAGATGCAATCGCTGGGCAAGGTCAATGATATTTTCCACAATATTTTTTGAAATCATATCGGTATTCATTTTGCTAATAAAGTTATGTCCTATTTTCACTAAGTTAACATTAAGTTTTTGTAAATAATTGTAATTAGAAAAACCTGTGCCAAAGTCGTCCAGTGCAATTAATACACCTAATTCATCCAGCTTATTGAATAAACTAATAGTATGATTATCGAGTTCCAATAATTCTCGTTCGGTAATTTCCAAAATCAGTTTGATGGAATCTGCTGGAAATGATGTCAGAAAATAATGACAATCATCAATTAACCTAATATCTTTATAATGTCTTGCACTAATATTGAAGTTAAAATGGAAATTTGTCGGTAATTGATGAGCAATAGGCGAAAAATAGTCTCTCACTTGGGTGATTAGGTTATGCGTTAAGGGAATAATCAAATCTGATTTTTCAATTTGTGCGATAAATTTATTTGGCGTCAATAAACCATAAATTGGGTGTTGCCAGCGAACAAGGATTTCACATCCAATGATTTCATTGTTTTTACTACAAATAATGGGCTGTATATAGGGGATGAATTGCTGATTTTTAATCGCTTTTTTCAAACGATATTCTGGGATAGTAATGGTTTTGGTATGTTTATAAAAAAATACCGCTGATATGAACGTAAGCAGAGACAATAAAATAAATACACATGCAAATTCTACATCTGGTTGGATATTATCCTGATAATTGGAAAATAATCTCCAAAATATAAAGCCTGTGCTGGCAGTGATGGTGATGAATAACATCACAAATATCCGATACAGGGATCGGTATGATTTCAGATTCAGCCCCATCATATCTCCTTTCTTGATAAAGCCTGTTACTTAACAGTAGGCTTGTTATCCAAACTATGCAAAATTTTATTAACTTATTGATTACAAAAAAAGAGGCTCTTTTTTTGCGAAAACAACTTCGGCTATGTTACAGGAAGAATTTAAAGACGGGAAATAACTATATGACTATATGGCAAAATGGGAGGGGTTATAATTGCTGAAGATGATCAAGATAAAAAAATATTGTGGCCATCCGTGGCTAAATTATTATTTGATTTATAACGCGATGCTCGACTTTCGTGGTGAGTTGAAATGACATAGCCGCTCCTTTATAACTTTAAGTCGCCAAACTGAGAGAAATAAAGGAACAAAGGCTATGTCACAGCAAGATTTTATCATTTGGGTGTTTTGTTGTGTAGATGACAATTTAACGCATTTACAACAAGGTATGCGATTCAGAAGT